>JBILWH010000163.1:0-4232 GCA_044370015.1 Bdellovibrionota bacterium
AAAGATGTGAGGAATTTAAGACTGATGTGAGGGACTCCATCCCAAAGAATTTTTCCGATCAGAAGAATCAAACATAAAACGGCAAAACCTGTCGCCAAAAAAGTAATCGTCCGAAAGAAAATATTTTTTCTTCTTCGTAAAAGAATTTTTTTTGCAATTTCTTTAGGAGACAAGTTGGTCTCCTTTCATGAGGCGTGTGCCAAAAATATTAAAGGCAAAACAAAGTATAAAAAGAACCAGCGCTATGGCATAAGTTGTCAGAGATTCAATTCCACCCGATGGCATATCTCCCATACTGACTTGCACAATATAGGCAGTCATTGTTTGTATGCTTAGTAGAGGATTCATCGAGAGCCTGGGGGTGGCGCCAGCTGCAAGGGTCACAGCCATTGTTTCGCCTAATGCGCGAGAAGCGGCTAAGAGCACGGCCGCCATAAAACGACCCTTCACAGCAGGCACGAGCACACCCAAGATCACCTCGGTTGAGGTTGCGCCCAATCCAAAAGCAGAGTCACGCAAATAACGAGGAATGCTATGAAGAGCATCGTCAAAAAGAGAAATCAGCATGGGTAAAATCATGAGGGCCACAACAATCGAGGCACTCAGAGCATTGAAGACTTCAATCGATGGAAAAATGAAAGTTAAAAGTGGAGTGATTGTCGTAAGCGCTACAAAGCCAAAAACCACTGTGGGAATACCCGCAAGAATTTCGAGCGCTGGTTTTAAAATGTTTCTCGTTCGATTACTTGCAAACTCAGAGAGGTAAATCGCTGCCAAAAAAGAGGCAGGCAGTGCAAGTGAAAGAGAGATCAAAAGAATTTGCATGCTTCCTAGAAAAAGTGGAAGCACCCCATAGTGTCGTGGCTCAATCAAGGGTTCCCATTGAAGGTCTGTTAG
Organism: Bdellovibrionota bacterium; assembly: GCA_044370015.1. Classification (GTDB taxonomy): domain Bacteria; phylum Bdellovibrionota; class UBA2428; order UBA2428; family UBA2428; genus CANIGN01. The sequence goes on from JBILWH010000163.1 coordinate 898, forward strand.
AAACCTTGAAAGAGGAACTTGTTGAAAAAATTTGAGGCTTTCAAGTAAAAGAGTGCAGACCACCAGAAAAGTCACGCTTAAGGGAATCAAGGTGATCAAAAATAAGAGCGTCCTCAAGAGACGCTCTATATATTTGGCTTTTTTACTGGGGGTTTTAAATTTCATTCAAAGTCTATCGAGCAAGAATTTTGGTTTGCTCCTTATATTCTTTTACTTGAAGGGGAACATAACCAACTTCTGTAACAAGTTTTTCAGAGTTGTTAATCATAAAAGTCAGGAATTTTTTTACTTCAGCTTTTTTGAGGCTTTCTTTGTTGACGTAAACAAAGAGAGGGCGAGAAAGGGGTTTGTATGTTCCGTCTTTGATGGTTTTGCTTGTGGGTGTGATAGCTGTTTTTAAAGAGGAGCCAACTGGAACAACTTTTAAAACACTTTTGTTAGCCTCAACATAAGCGTGTCCAAAGTACGCAAGAGCATTTTCGTCTCCTGATACTCCTTGAACAAGAACATTATCATTTTCACTTTTTGTATAATCAGAGCGACTTACTTGAGCTTTGCCGTTAATGGCTTCTGTGAAAAAATCAAAAGTGCCACTGTCTGTGCCAGGACCATAAAGCTTGATGGGTTTTGCAGGCCAAGTTGGGCGAATATCTGCCCATGTTTTAACTTTGCTATCTTTGCCCCAAATTTTTGCAAGTTCTTCAACGGAGAGATAATCCACAAAAGTATTTTTTGGATTCACAACAATACTAAGACCATCGTAAGCCACTTTTATTTCTTCAAATTTGATTCCGTTTTTTGCAAGGCTCGTAATTTCTTCTTTTTTTGCAGGCCGAGAAGCGTTGCAAATATCGATTTCTTTGGCGATAAATTTTTTGAAACCACCACCTGTTCCAGAAACGCCTGCAGTCACTCGAATGCTTGGCTCTGTTTTAGAAAACTCTTCAGAAACCGCTTCGATGATCGGATATACGGTGCTTGATCCATCAATTTTTACAGAGGCTGCACCTGTTGTATTCGCGATTCCATTTAGTGAAGCAAGAGTTGTGAGAAGAGCGAGGGGTTTTGTGAAGTATTTAGAAAAAATATTCATAAGCATGGCTTAATGAGGCTTCTCTGCTGACTCAAGCTCAGTTTATTAAAAAAATCTTGATGTTAATTGCAGAATTATTTCAAATTTAAAACTTAAGAGCTTCTTCAAGATTATCGGCAAAAACTCCATCTACGGCAAGCCCGCGAGCCAGCTCTAGGTCTTTGAGGTTTTTTGCCGTATAGGTAAACACTTTAAGACCTGCTTTTTGAAGGTCTGCAACAATTTCTTGGTTGAGTCGTTTGAGGCTTACATTATAAAACTCAGCTCTAAGAGAGAGAGCCTCGCTTATTTTGGGTCCTTGATCGGGTCGATCATCAAGATAGGCCAGTCGTGCCTGATGAGAGTGTTCGCGAAGAATTTTGAGGGCATAGGGATCGAAGCTCGAAAAAAGAAGAGTTTTGAGATCATAGACACTCGCAACTTCAAAAAGTTTTTGAATCATTGTTTCGTAGGCTTTTTTATCGACGAGCGTTTCTTTCTTGATTTCAATGTTCACCAGACACTTTGAGTTGATTAACTTTAAAGCTTCTTCAAGAGAGGGAGTTTTTTCAGATTGAAATTCTTTTTTTTTCCAAGAACCGGCATCCATCTGGCAAAGCTCAGTGAGGGTGTAGTCAAGAACATTTCCCTTAGCTTTGATAGTACGACCAAAACTAAAGTCATGAGTTACGACAAGCTGTTGGTCTTTTGTAAGGTGAACGTCGAGCTCAATCGCAGGTGCGCCCAAATTGAGAGCTTCTTCAAAAGCTAAAAGAGTATTTTCTGGATATTTTTCAGAAAAGCCACGATGAGCGATGACTAAGAAATTATTTTTCATTGTCGACAAGTCCCTTTACAAACCAGCGTTGCATGAAAAGCACAACAAGAACAGGGGGAAGTAGAACAATCAGGGTTCCCGCCATGGCCACGTTCCAGTGCGGGACTTCTTCTGCTGTGGGGAGTAATTCTTGAAGGCCCAGCATGGCAGTTTTCAGTGAGGGTTGAGTGGTCATCAAAAGCGGCCATAGGTATTGATTCCATCCATAAACAAAAGTGATGACGGTAAGTGCCGCAATATTTGTTTTGGAGAGAGGAAAAAGAATTTTCCAAAAAAATTGCATGGGAGTTGCCCCGTCCATTTTAGCCGCTTCACAAAGCTCCTCGGGAAGTGAAATAAAAAACTGGCGAAACAAAAAAGTTGCCGTGGCAGAGGCAATCAAAGGCAAGGTAAGACCCGCATAAGAATCAAGAAGACTAAAAGAAATTGAGATCTTGTAACCTAAAAGTGAAGCAAGCGATTTGAGAGGAGAAAAAACATTGGCCATTACTTCATAGGTGGGAAGAATACGCACCTCAACCGGGAGCATAAGAGTGATGAAAATCATCCAAAAAAAGAATTTGCGAAAACGAAAATCAAAATAAGTCACCGCAAAAGCCGAGAGAATCGAAACAGAAATTTTTCCAAAAGTGATAAGAGATGAAATAAGAAAAGAATTCCAAAGTTTGTTTCCCAGGTTTGCTTTGTTCCAAGCAGTGCTTAGGTTTTCCCACAGAGAGTGGCTGGGAAGAAGCGGCATGGGCACACTTGTGACTTCTTGCAAATTCAAAGTTGCCGCAACAAAAGTGTAATAAAGAGGAAAAAGAATCGTTGCTAATCCTAATCCAAGTAAAAGGTAGGTGATGATGTCTAAACTGAGGTTTTTTTCTTTCATGTTTGAACCTCTTTGGCTTTTTCAAAACGTTTGAACTGAATCCAGGTTAGAAAAAGAGTCATCGTCATAAGAATCACGCTTTCAGCAGCAGAAAGCCCCAGATCTTGCGCAATAAAGCCATCGGAATACACTTTGTAGACAAGTGTTTTGGTGGCGCCCCCCGGGCCTCCCTCAGTCGTGCTGTGAATTGTTCCAAAAGTATCAAAGAGCGCGTAGACCATATTCATCGTCATTAAGAAAAAAATTGTTGGGTTTAATAGAGGAAAAGTAATATGCCAAAATCTTTTAAAAGGTGTGGCTCCATCAAGGCTTGCCGCCTCTAAAACGCTTTTAGGAATTCCTTGAAGCGCACTTACAAAAAAGACAAAGTTGTAGCTTATTTGCTTCCAACTGCTGGCAAAAATCACAAGCCAAAAGGCATGAAATCCATGCAAAACGGGATTCCAATCTATTCCCATTTTTGTAACGAGGTAGCCAAGTGCTCCGTAAGAGGGATGAAAAAGAAAAAGCCATAGAACACCCGACACAGCAGGGGCGAGTGCGTATGGCCA
>JBILWH010000016.1:0-12560 GCA_044370015.1 Bdellovibrionota bacterium
GCTCTGCAAGTTTCTTGTCTGTGATTTTACGAACACTTTTCAATTTCAGCCGATCAGTGGAGCCTGTGATTTGGGCGATTATTTTTTCCGTGTGGGTTGGAATTGGACCTTTTGCTGGAATGCTTGGCTTAATGCTTCACTCGGTGGCCTCTCTCGCTAAACAATACGCTGAAGAAATTGAAAACTGTGAATCAGGCCCTATAGAAGCCATGGAAGCGACGGGTGCCCGTAATATTCATGTGATTTGGCATGCGGTGGTCCCGCAGGTTTTGATGCCTTTTCTTTCGTTCACAATTTTTCGTTGGGATATTAACATCCGTATGGCTACCATTATTGGTCTTGTGGGTGGCGGCGGCGTAGGCACTCTGTTGATGCAATACCAAGGACTTGCTCAGTGGAATGAAGTGGGTACGATTGTCATCGTCATTGCCGTTGTTGTTTGGATGATGGATTTCTTGAGCGGTAAAGTTAGAGAAGCTCTTTTGTGATTTTTTACCTGTGAGTTTTAAAATATGAGCTTTTATAGAGAAAAAAGACATCCTTGGCTTATTCATCATGAGCCACATTTAAAAAATATTGAAAGCGGTCAAGAGCTTATAGCGCGAATTCAAGCAAGGTATCCAAAGGGTCATTCCTCTTTGGCCTGGGTGATTGATTTGGATTCAACTCTTTTTTGTACGGGTCCACGTAACAAAGAAATTTTTCGAAGTTACCTGGATTATTTAAAAACCCAGCAAGAAGTCCCCTCTCTTTGGTATGAAGCGCTAGATAAAATAAATCCTCTCAAACAAAGTTTCAGTATTCGTGAATCATTGGAGTGGGCTTTAGTTGAGCACGGTGTTGATCCTGAAATGGCTAAGAAAGAATCCTATGAGATTTGGAAGGCTTTTCAGCTTTATTGGGAACATCACTTTTTTTCGAGTGAATTCATGTTTCACGACCTCCCATATGCGGGCTCAGTTGAGTTTGTAAATAAGATTTGGAATCTAGGTTTTCAGGTTGTTTACTTAACTGGTCGAGACATTGCGAGGTCTCTTGAGGGAACAAGAGCTTCGTTGAGTGAGCATAAATTTCCTGTGGGTGATCGGACGGAGCTTATTTTAAAGCCACGATTTCGCTGGAGCATGGAAGATGCCGAGTTTAAAGAAGAAGCGTCTCAAGATATTTCTCGTCGCTATGAAGTTGTTTGTTCAATTGATAATGAGCCCGAGAATTTGCATGTCTTTGCCAAGTATTTCCCAAAGGCAGAAATCGTTCTCTTTCACTCGATTATGAGCCAACGCGTTCCTGAAACTTCTTTGTTAGATTTAATGGGAAATCGTGAATTGCTCGTCCTTCAAAATTTTCACTAAAAGTTAAAAAAACTATTTTTTTAAATACTTTTGAATAAGTTCTTTAACATGAGGGCCGCCCTTTTCTTGAAGGGTGTCGAGTGTGACGTCGATGAATTGCTGAATTTTACTAATGTCGATGTTGAGTTTTTTAAAGCCCGAAGCAAAACTCGCCATCGAGCCTAGTTGAGCTGCTTTTTCTCCAAATACGGAGGCAAAGCCACTGAGTTTACCCATGACGGCTGAGGCATCGGGAGCTGCTTTAATAAGTTCTTGCCAGTTGTGACCTACAAGTTCAGTGACTTTTGAAAAGTTTTGCTTATCAAGTTTTTCTTGGCAAAATTTAAGGAGTAACCCCAGACCACCCTTGGCTTGTTCCTCGCTCAGATTTAGTTTCTTCATGAGTTCTTGCACAATGTTTTGGATCATGGATTACTCCTTTTATTATTTAAATTTTATCCTTGAGATAAGAGTTTTTTGAACTCTTGAGTCAAAGCGGGCACCACCTGAAATAAATCTCCGATTGCGCCATAGTCTGCTTTTTGAAAAATAGGAGCTTCTGGATCTGTGTTAATCGCCACAATGAACTTAGAAGTTTTCATTCCAGCTAAATGCTGAATTGCACCTGAAATTCCACAAGCAATGTAAAGATTAGGGTTAACTGTTTTTCCTGTTTGGCCCACTTGCATTCCATGAGGAACGTATCCTGCATCAACAGCCGCTCGAGAAGCTCCCACAGCGGCTCCAATCACATCTGCTAGCTCTTCTAGGATTTTAAAGTTCTCTCCACTCTTTAGAGAGCGACCACCACTTACAATTCGCTCTGCTTCTGTAAGATCAGGTCGAGCGGATTGAGTGTTGCCTTCAAGGGAAGCCACTTTTGTTTTGATAGAATCCTTAACGGCAGCCTGTTCAACAATGTTAGCTACTTTTCCACTCGGTGCTTGAAGTTTAAAAACGTTTGGTCTCAAACTTAAGGCAGCCTTAGGGCTTTTAACTTTTAAAGTTGTAAAATACTTACCTGCAAGATTCGGTCTCTTAGCTATGATGCTTGATCCTTCAACTTTAAGATCAATACAATCGGTCACAAGTCCTGCTTCAAGTTTGATTGAAAGAGTAGGGAAAAGGTCTTTCACAAGTGAAGTTGCGGCACCCGCAATCACGCTGTATCCGCCGTCAGCAAAAGATTTAGCGAGTGTGTCTTTGTAAGTGTCCGGTTGATAAAATTTAAGTGAAGCATCATTCACAAGATAAAGATTTTCAGCGCCTTGATCACCGGCTTGTGCCGCAAGTTTTGCAGAGGAGCCAGAGAGATTATCTCCAAAGCAAATACTTGAAACTTGGTATCCATTTGCTTTGAGCGTTGCAATCACTTCGAGAGAAGCTTTTTTAATGTTGCCTTCTTTTTGTTCAATTAAAACAAGTGCTTTAGCCATGTTCATCTTCTCCTTAAATTACTTTCGCTTCATTGCGAAGAGCGGTGACGATTTGTTTTGCAAGTTCTTCAGGCGTGCCCTTGAAAACTTTTCCAGCAGCTTTTTCAGCAGGAAGTTCAGCAGAAACAACTTCAACACGTGAATCTTTTGCTCCAAGGCCTAATGATTCAAGTGGAATCACTTCAACTTTTTTTTGTTTTGCTTTCATAATACCAGGGAGAGAAGCATAGCGAGGTGTGTTGAGACCCTTGTTTGCAGCAATCACTGCAGGAGCAGTAAGTTCAACTACTTCCTCGGCTCCGCCCTCAACTGAGCGGCGAGCTTTGATAATGGAGTCAGTGATTCCTTCGAGTTTTGTAACAACCGTTGCTCGAGACCAACCTAAAAGTTCTGCAACCATTTGAGGAACAGCTAAGGCGTCATCATCAATAGCTTGTTTGCCAGAAAAAACAATTTGGAAACCTTTTTGTTTGATCACTTCTGACAAGGCTTTTGAAATGACATAACTATCGCAATTTTTGTATTCTTCTTCACTTACTTTTATGTGAATCGCATCATCGCAACCCATCGCCAAAGCAGTTCGTTCAGCGTCGACGACTCTGTCGGGCCCAACAGAAATAACGGTAGCGGTTCCTTTGGTTGCATCTCGAGTTTTAATGGCTTCTTCCACTCCAAATTCGTCGTAGGGATTTAATATAAATTTGACTCCCGTCAAATCGAGGGCGTTTGAACTCAATTTAGCTTTTGTTTCAGTGTCAGGACATTGTTTTACAAGGACGGCGATTTTCATTCTTTTCAGCTTAAAAGACGTTCTTTGGGAGTCAATAGATTGTCGTCTGAGAATAAAGTGTTAACGCACCTGAAAAAGAAGTTTTTTTAAAGAATTTAATTATTTATTAAGAGGCTTTTCCGATAACTCTTCAAAGGATTAATAGCAGATGCTTGCTCGTCGTTTAGGTGATCTTCTAGAGAAAAATCAAATTGCGACGACTCCTCACGTCCAAGAATGTTTAGGAGAACTCGAAAAAGATCCTAAAAAGAGACTTGCGCGACTTCTTGTTGATAAAGGCTATGTCGATGAGCGAAAGCTAATTGATTTTTTTACGAAGCAGTATGCAATGCCTTCAATTGATCTCAGCAATTTTGAAGTAAATCCCGACTTAGTCGCAAAGTTAACGCCTCAATTTTGTTCAAATAACTTTATTATTCCCATAGGAATAAAGGGGGATACTGTTGTTATCGCCACAGCTGATCCGACGGAACAAACAGTCTTTGACCAAATTCGTTTTGCTCTCAAGTTAAGAGCAGAACCCGTGCTTGCAGCCGCTTCTCAAATAAAAACTTTGCTCGAAAAAATAACAGGTGTTCCCATCGATCAAGTCACCAAGGATTTAGGTGGTGAAGCTTTAGGAGATGTAAGCTTTGAGGAAGCAACTGATGACAAAGGGGCTGGAAGTGATGATTTAAATGCGGAAGAAGCAGCTCCTATTGTAAAGTTTGTGGCAGCTGTTTTAACGGATGCGATTCGTCGACGGGCGTCAGATATTCATATTGAGCCCTATGAGAATGATTTAAGAGTTCGAGTACGTGTAGATGGAGACTTGGTAGACTCGGTAAAACCACCTCCTCAAGTTAAAAAGCCTCTCGTTGCTCGTATTAAGGTTATGTCTAAGATGCGTCTCGATGAACGTCGCGTACCCCAGGACGGACGCATACGTTTTAAATTACCGGAGGGGAAAACGGTAGATTTTCGTGTGAGTACGTGTCCTACGGTTTATGGTGAAAAAGTCGTTATTCGTATTTTGGATAAATCTGCAGCGGTGATTTCACTAGATAAATTAGGTTTTGAACCAGAAGATCAAGAAAAATTTATTAAAGCAATTAAAAGTCCTTGGGGGATGGCGCTTGTTACAGGAGCGACAGGTTCTGGCAAAACCACAACACTCTACGCAGCCCTTAACGCTCTTAATACTGTTGATGTCAATATTTCGACAATTGAAGATCCGGTGGAATATAATTTTGCAGGAATCAACCAATGCCAGGTTCATGAGCAAGTGGGTTTTACTTTTGCGGGTGCATTGAAGTCATTTCTTCGACAAGATCCAGACATTATTCTTCTAGGTGAGATACGTGACACAGAAACAGCAAGTATTGCGATGAAAGCTGCGTTAACGGGCCACATGGTTCTCTCTACGTTACACACAAACGATGCGCCTGCGACTTTGGCGCGTTTAAAAGATTTAGAGATTGAGCCTTTTTTGATCAACAGTGCCTTGAAAGCAGTCGTTGCTCAAAAACTTGTTCGAGGTATTTGTAAAAACTGTAAGGATGTTGATGATAAAATAACAAAGGATGATCTTATTAAGTTAGGATTTCCGGAAAAGGTCTTAGATAAATTTAAACCTATGAAAGGGAAAGGATGTCCTGCTTGTCGAAACACTGGGTGCACAGGACGAAGAGCTGTTCATGAGGTTTTAGAAATGACTGAAAATATTAGAAATGCTTTTGGTCGCGGAGCCTCAACAGACGAGATTAAAAAGATTGCAGTATCTGATGGTATGAAAACAATGAAAACCAACACCATGAAAAAAATTATGCGCGGTGAGGTGCCAGCGGAAGAATTGCAAAGCGTAGGTGATGATCAATGAGATTTCGTTACCAGGGTTACAATCGTGCGGGTCAGGCTGTACAAGGAGAGCTTGAGGCTGGAGATCAGTCAATTATTCGTGCGATGCTTCGAGAGCAGGGTATTTCTGCGCGAACAATTGTTCCGGTTGTTCTCTCTGGCAAGGCTGATTTTGACTTAGGAAGTTTGTTTGGAGCGTCGGCAACGCCAAGCCTAAAAGACTTTACAGTTTTTCTACGCCAATGGTCAACGATGCAAAGTGCGGGTATGACTGTTATCCAAACTCTCAATGTTCTTGCAGAGCAAACTCCGAATGTAGCTTTTGGAAAAGTTCTTTCAAAAATGGCAATAAACGTTCAAGAAGGATTGACTCTTACGGAATCACTTCAAAAAAATAAAGGGGTTTTTGATAAGGTTTTTATTAACCTTGTTAGCGCTGGAGAAAACTCAGGTACACTTGATAAAATTTTGGAAAGACTTGCGACTTACTACGAAAAAATTGCAGCTATTCGTCGAAAAATGATTTCTGCAAGTATGTATCCTGCTATTTCTCTAGTTGCAGTTTTTGGAATCGTGATCGCACTATTGGTTTTTGTAGTGCCGATGTTTCAAAAAATGTATGCAAGTCAAGGAGGCCAGCTTCCTGCTCCCACGCAAGCATTGATAGATGTTTCAAATTATTTAAAAAACCACGTTCTTCATATGTTGGTTATTATTGGAACGTTTGTGGGAGGAGTCATTTATGCTTTTAAAGATGAAGAAGCTCGAAAAAAAGTAGATCCTCTTCTTCTTCTAATTCCGGTTATTGGACCACTTATGAGAAAGTCTGCTCTTGCACAATTTTGTAGAACATTGGGAACATTGACCCAAGCGGGTGTTCCTATTCTTGATGCTTTTGCTCTTGCTGCTAAGACCTCTGGAAATTTTGAAATTGAAGAAGCCGCCATGAGAGTTCAGGCCTCAGTTCAGCAAGGAACGACTATTTCTGCCCCTCTTGGTAAAGAAAAGGCGATTCCTAAAATGATGGTGAGTATGATCGCTATTGGAGAGCAAACGGGTGAGCTTGAAAAAATGCTCATAAAAATAGCCGAATTTTATGAGGATGAGGTGGATGCACTTGTGACAGGATTGACGTCTGTTTTAGAGCCAATACTGATTTTGATTATGGGTGTCGTGGTGGTTTCCATTATTATCCCGATGTACTTGCCTGTATTTAGTATGGGTAACAACGTAGGTGGATAATGGATAAAGGATTTCTCGAATATTTAAATAAAAATAAATTTTCGAAAATTCTTTTGCTTCGATCACTTGCCTATATTGTCGTTGTAGGAATTCTTCTTTTTTTTGGTCGGTCTATCATTCCAGAAGATGATGTGAGTGTTTCACTTTCTCAAGTCTATGGAGTTATTGCTGGGGTTATTTTTGTTCAGTTTTTATTTTTGTTTGTTGATAAACAAGAGAAAAATTTATTTTTTCTAACCATCCTAGATGTTTGCGTAGCAACTTATATTATTAAAAGCACAGGAGCGAGCTCTTCGCCTTTTCAAGTTCTTTTGCCTCTTTTGAGTTTGGTTTCGAGTGTGCTTTTTTCAAAGCGGCCTTTTTGGATTGCAGCTATTTTATTAATTCTTGTTTGTATTCCGATTTCAATTGGTTTTCGTGCAACGGTTGCGGGAATCTCTATCGGGGTGATTGTAACGGCTTTTGTGGGGCTTTATTTGAGAAGTAACCTAGAAAAAACAGGTGAAGCTTTAACTCAAACTCAAGCTCAGCAAAGACGCCTAGAGAGTTTGCAAAAAGCTATTATGGCGAATATTCCAAGTGGGCTTTTAAGTGTGGATTCTCGTGGACAAATTATTCAAGCTAATAAAATCGCTTCACAAGTGATGGGTCTAGCTGAAAAGGATTTAGTTGGAAAAAATCTAGAAAGTTTTCTCCCTGAATTAAATAAACTACGAGCACAACTCGAAACTCGAACATCAATTAGCGATATTCTTGAGCCGATTGCAAATAGACGTACGATTAGTTTTAAAAATTCACAAGGGAAAGAACTGCGCTTAGGGTATTCTCTGGCAAGACTTTCCTCACCCGATAATCATGAAATTTTAGGAACGCTAATACTTTTTCAAGATCTTACAGATGCGATCAGCATGGAGGAAAATTTAAAACTTTCCGAAAAACTTGCAGCAGTGGGAAAGCTTGCAGCTGGTATTGCGCACGAAATAAGAAATCCCTTGGCGGGAATTTCTGGAGCGGCTCAACTTCTTGAATCCGATGGTGCCCTTAATGAAGAAAATCAAAAACTACTGAGTATTATTCAAAGAGAGTCTTCTCGATTAGACGGTTTGATTAGTGAATTTTTAGAATTTGTTCGACCAAGTCCGCCTAAGCAAGATCCGATTCAGCTAACAAAAATTGCTCATCAAGTTGTTGATTCCTTAATGGTCAATCCTAAGTGGAAATCGCTTTCTTGCAAGCTTCACCTTAAAGCAGAGGAATCAAAAGAACTTGCGGTAGGTGATGAAAACAGAATTGCTCAAGTTCTTTTGAATCTTGTGCTTAATGCAGGTCAGGCGGGAGCGAAAGATGTGTGGCTCGAAGTGCGTGAGGGAACCCTTGTTCGAGTTTTAGATAACGGATCAGGAATCCCAGAAGAGATTCAGGCACAAATTTTTGAGCCCTTTTTTACAACCAAAGATCGAGGAACGGGATTGGGACTTGCGATCGCCTACAAAACTCTTGAGGGAGTTGGCGCAAGTATAAATTTGAAATCACCTGTGCATGAAGAATTTGCCACAGGGGGGACGCTTTTTGAAATTCAATTTAAAAAAGTGGGGAGCCATTCGAGGGAGGCTGCATGAGCAAGAAAGAATTTAAACCTACAATTTTAGTGGTTGATGATGAATTAAGTATTCGAGAGTTTTTGCAGATCATGTTGAAGCGCGAAAAGATGCTTGTTGAAACAGCCAGTGATGGCGAAGAAGCTCTCAAACTTTTAGAACAAAAGCATTTCGACTTGGTGATTTCTGATATCAAGATGCCAAAAGTCGATGGTCTTGAACTTTTAAGTCGGGTGAAGGCAAAAGATCCCAACGCGTTGATGTTGATGATCACAGCACATGGCTCAACAGAGCTTGCTGTGGAGGCTATGAAAAAAGGAGCTTACGATTTTTTAACAAAGCCTTTCAAAATTGATGACGTCAAATTGCGCATTGAAAAAGCTTTAGAAAATAGAGTGCTCGTTCAAGAAAACGTGCGCATGCGCAAAGAATTGGGCGAAAAATATAGCTTTGCAAATATCGTGGGGGCTGCTCCTTCGATGATGAAAGTTTTTGATTTGATCAAACGCACAGCTGCGACGAGTGCAAACGTTTTGATTACGGGTGAATCAGGTACAGGTAAGGAGCTTGTGGCTAAGGCTTTGCATTTTAATTCACCTGTTAAAGAGGGGCCTTTTTTAACGCTTAACTGCGGAGCGATTCCTGAAGATTTGATTGAAAGTGAACTTTTTGGTCACAAAAAAGGGGCTTTTACGGGGGCCATTAGTGACAAGAAGGGGTATTTTGAAGCAGCCGATGGAGGCACGCTTTTTTTAGATGAAATTGGCGAGTTGCCTCTCAATTTGCAAGCGGCTTTGTTGCGGGTGCTATCAGATGGAACCTTTACTCCCGTGGGCGCAACGGAAGTTCGCAAATCCAATGTGCGTGTGATTGCGGCGACAAATCGAGATCTTGAAGAAGAGGTTCATAAAGAAAATTTTCGTGAAGATTTATTTTTTAGATTAAATGTTATTCATGTAAAAGTCCCTGCTCTCCGTGAGCGTCGTGAAGATGTTCCCATGCTGGTGAACCACTTTGTGGAAGAGTTTTCATCGCGCTTTGGCCGTCAAACTCAATCCCTTGCAAGTGAAACCATTGAGATGATGAAGGTTTATAACTGGCCTGGAAACGTGCGTGAGCTTGAAAACGTTGTGGAGCGAATGATTGCGCTTGAAGCGGGGCCTCATTTGTTGCCCGACTCATTGCCTTCACATATTAGAGAGCCTTTAAAGGCAAGGCTCGATTCTCTTCAAACACATCTTGTGTGGAAAAAGAGTGGGGTTAAAATTGATGATGTACTGTCTCTCGTGGAAAGAGAGTTTGTATTAAAGGCCCTTGAGGATTCAAAGGGTGTGCGCAAGGATGCGGCAAAGTTGCTTTCGATTACGATGCGCTCGCTGCGCTATCGTCTTGAAAAACTCGGCCTCACTTCGAGTGCCGAGGATGATGTGGCTTGAAAAAAACAATTTTATTTTCAATATTTATTTTTTGTTTAGCACAGGGATTGAGTCAGTATTATTTTTCTGCTTTTGACCCAAGAGGAAAAGAAGTCGAAACCCTTAAAAAAAGAACAGAGCTTGCTTATTATCAGCTCAAGGGGAGTGTCTTGGGCTCGTATTCTTGGCCGGGGCTTACGGCTTTAGATTTTAGTTTGACCTGGCTTAATATTTTAGCAAGTACAGACGCTGAGGCCAGTCTTGAGGGAGATTTTTCTTGGTATTTTCATAAATTGAGATTCCTTTCTAGAATAATTCCCGAGGCAGATAAGCGTTTTCAATCAGCAATTTTGCCTTTTTTTGTAGTTATCGGAAAAGATACGGCCGGGGCACAGTTGCTTTTTAATGAAAAACTCTCGCAGAAAGAAAGTTTGAAGGATTGGCAAGTTGCTTATTGGGCAGCTTTTCATGCAATGGAAAATTTGAATGAAAAGAAGCTAGCGGGTGAGTTGTTTTTAAAGGCTTCAAAGCTACCTGGTTCTCCAGTTTATTTGCCAGCGCTTGGATTTCGCTTGTTTCAAGGAGATCAAGTCCTCTCACAGGGTGAATTGAGAGAAGAGGCGCTCAAAAAAATAAGCCCCGAGCTTCAAGAGAAGCTCAGGGCTTTAAGACCAGAATGGTTTAAAAAACTTTAGTATCCAATGACTGTGTTTTTAAAAATTTTTGCTTGTGTTATTGTCCAAGTATCGTTTGGAACGCCAGCGTCGGTTGAAATTTTTCCTATCGAACTAATCGTAAAATCTGTAGCTCCAGTGGTAGTTCCAGTCGCTCCAAAATCGGTATCTCCAACCGTATTTCGGATATGCATAACTGCGCAGTTAGGGTTAGGAAAATTTCCAGGTAGGGCAGTCGCTGTTCCAAAACCTGTCGAATAATAACGAATAGGCCAGTTGGTAGTAGTTCCTGTTGTTGCGTCAAGGCCTGCGGGAGCAACGTTTGCGCATCCAGCGTTTGTGGGGACTCCATCTGGAGCAAATCCTAGTGCCTTAAGGTTAGTAGCATAGGTTGAATACTCTACTGCAAATGCTTTTTCTAAGCCGTAAAGTGCAGAAAGCTCAGTCTTAGCGTTGGATTGTTTTGCTTTTGCTTGAAACTTAAGCAAGTTTGGAACGGCAACTGCTGCAAGAATACCGATAATTCCCACAACGACCATCAATTCGATAAGTGAAAAACCTTTGTTACTGTTTTTAATCATTAATTGTTCTCCTCAGCGCTTAGTTTAACTCGATTTATAGAGTAAAAAAGTCAATTTCTTATAAAGATCAAATTTTTATTTAAAATTAACACAAAACAAATAAAGGCCTATTTGCCAGAAACCGATCCTGAGAGTTCATCTTCCGCCGTCAATTTTTTGATGCTCTCGACGCCAAGAATTCCTGTTTTATCCATTTTGACTCTAAAGAGCTTAAGTGTGCCAAGTTCGTTGGAGGCAAAGTGATTTAGGGGGCGAATCGCAACGGCTATGTGAATGAAATAAACCCTGTGTCCCAGGTGACTTTCAATACTTCCATCGGGTTTCAATAGGTGCAGCATTTTTGTGGGGTCATCCATTGAAGCTGTAAAGCGATCTACTCGAATACGTAAAACTTCTCGAATACCCCAGTGATAATGCTCTTTAAGCTCTAATGATTTTAGATTTAATTTATAAATTTTTCTGTATTCAACAACATCTTCTTCTACCTCGGGTTCAAGATCGGAATCGCGAATAGAGTAGCGAAGTTCTCTTACGACGGAGGGAAGGTCTTCTACAGTGCTGGGCCTTATAAATTCTTCAACATGTCCTAAAAATCTTTGATGCGAATTTTGCGAGTAAGTAAGATGGATTTTGTAATCAGGAAAATATTTTTGACTACTAGAAAAGAAAAACTTCCGTGCAAGGTCTTTTAAAATATCCTTCACCACATAGGCAAAAACCGCAATACTAACAAAAGCGAATGTTCCGATTCCAATGTTTTGGGCTTGACGACCGAGTAAATAGTTTTGACCTAGGAGAGCTAAAGTTGCAGCAAAAGCAGCTGAAAGACCAATGACCGGGATAAAAAGCCGGCTTTCTCGAGACTTAAGATTCGCTCTTACAAAAAGAGTTCTTTGAAAGTATTTTTTTAATAAACTGGCGCGTCTTAAGTAATGCTCTTCTTCTGCTTCTGCGTTTTTAACCCCGTCAATTTGCAAGTAATATCCAAGTGCTTTTCGATGATCAGCTTCTTTTTTAGCAAGATTAGGAATGGTGTCTAATAAATGAGCTCCATCGTTTGTAATCTCACAATAGTATTTGAGGTGACTTAGTAAACTTACGTAGAGGTGCGATATGTATTCATCAAGCAAAAGTAAATCGTGATCAAAAGAATCAAAGGGAAAATCTCGCGCACTTTTGCCTAAAAGATGTCTTTGTTTTAAGAGCTTTCTGTAATCCTCTATCAGGTCACGAGTATCGAGAAGATGATCAAAAAGTTCGTTATTTTTAAAAGCACGGACGCTTCTAATTTGCTTTTTTAGACTTTTGATTTCGTATTTTAGAAAAGCTTCAACTTCAAGAGCAAAAAACTTGAGGCTTTCTTCGCTTAAGTGATGAGAGAGCAGCTCGAGGCGTTCTTTAACGCGCGCAAGTTTTGTGGGGCTTTGTGGATTTCCTGCGTGAGTATGAAGGCGTAGGTTGCTCTGCATTTGGCTTTTAAAAGCCTCGATATCGAAATTTTCTGAAAGCCCCAAGGATTTAGGAAGTATAAATTGAGTATTCACTTCGAAGTCACAAATGTTTTTGCTTTGGACTTCTCCATCAAAACCCAGTTGTAACTCAACTCGGTCGCTGTCGTGTCGAGTTGCACTCACAAAAAAGAAGTTCACAAAAAATA
>JBILWH010000164.1:0-4209 GCA_044370015.1 Bdellovibrionota bacterium
GGGATGTTTTAGAATCTCGTTACAAGGAGAAGAGTACACAGGGGAAGACGATAGAAAAACACCAAAAGCTAGATGAAAAAAGCCTAACAAAAAAATCGTTCGACAAAGGCACTTCATTTAACGAAACGCCATTTCAGCAAAATATAAAACATCTTCAATAATCAAACGAGAAACCCACGCTCGATCTCTTATAGAATTAAGTGAAGCCTCTTCTTTGGGCTTATCTGAATTATTTTTATAGAAAGCACTTTTATGAAGAACGATCTCGGAATCCAAACCTTCAAACACAAAAGAAGACCTTCTTTCATCATTTTTTTCTTCAAGAATACGAGGGTCATCTTCAACTTTTTTT
Source organism: Bdellovibrionota bacterium (assembly GCA_044370015.1). Taxonomy (GTDB): domain Bacteria; phylum Bdellovibrionota; class UBA2428; order UBA2428; family UBA2428; genus CANIGN01. Next base: position 353 of record JBILWH010000164.1, read on the forward strand.
AAATATTCTACAATTTTTAAAAGTTCATTTTTTTTTCGCAGAGTCCTGAGAGAAAGCTCCTTGTAAACTTTTACAGCTTCAACAATTTCAGAATTGGGATTCTCTGCAAGGGATAATTTATTTTGAGCCTTAATATTGGCATTCACCATTTGCATGATTTGTTTGGAATAAACAAAAACCTCATCCACACTAAAATCTTTATAGCTTTGAGAACTGACTTGATCGTAAATTCTTGGAATAAATAAAGATTTATAATCTAGAGAGGCATGAAACGCTTCGTGGAGAAGACTGTAACTCATTTGATTGGGAAAAAGTGCATCCTCAAGCCCTAACATAATCATTCTTTTTTGAGGGGAATAGTAACCAGACGCATGCATTTTCAAGAGTGTTTCCATATCTAAAACAATCTTAAGATCCATTTTTTTAAGGCCGATTGCCACTCTTGCTAGCCGACTCGTTCCTCCCGTCACAACAAATGCTGAGGAATTCGGCAAAGGTTCTAGAACCGTTCCTTGTTGAGTAATGTTTTCAATAATTTTATTTTTATTATGAGATAAAAAATCAAGCCTTTGCTGTTTGTTGAGCTTTCCAAAATCACCGTGACCAAAAAATTCTTTTAAAAGACTTTCCCCTACTTCAAAAATTTCTTTTTTGAGTACAGCCTTATCTCTCACTGACGGATGATTAAGGATTTCTCTGCAAGGACGAGTACTTAGACTTGCGTGAGCAAAATCAAAAACAAAAAAACAGAAAAGAATTTTTATGATTTTAATCACAGCGAGGGGCCTATTATACACCGCGTCAGGCGCAGCGTCCAGAAACAAAATGTGTCTTTTTAGCTCTAAAAATTGACTATTTTTAAAGCCGTACCAGACTAGAGCCATGAAGAAAATTACCTATTTTCGAGTATTTATCCTGTGTAGTTTTTTTACACTTTTTCCATTAGCTGAAGCTGCTGAAAAACCCACAATTTATGTTCTTAAATCCTCAGGCATCTGCGATGGCTGCTCGGAGGCTATTTCTAAAATGCTCTTTACCGAAGGCATACAAAGTCAAATCCTAGGCCCCGCTCAACTCAAAAAAAACGTCACGACCAACGATCTTCTCATCGTAGGAGGAGGCATTCCAGGCGGTGAAGGCGAGTGGACGCTCAAACAAGACCTCACCCAAGTGGGTGCCTTTGAATGGGTTAAAAAACACATCGCAAACGGGGGTCGATATTTGGGAATTTGCGCGGGGGCCTACCTCACAGAACGATGGATTGACAAAGAGGCTGGCGAATACGGCCTCAATATCTTTCCTGGAGAAATTGATAACTATTCAAAAATAGACAAAAGAGCAAAAGTTTTAGAACTAGATTGGGTTAATCCATTACAAAATCGTTTTGTTTATTTTCAAGATGGTCCTGCATTCTATCCCAAAGAAAATGCTGACATTCAGATACTGGCGAGATTTGCAAAAGACCAAACTCCCGCAGCTGTGATTTTTCCTTGGGGCAAAGGAAAAGTCGGATTGATTTCTCCACACCTAGAAGCCGATTACGATTGGACACGAGACGAGCAACTCAAAGATAAAGACGGTTTAGATTATGATCTTGGAATTCAGGTTGTTCGCGAAGTTTTAAAGTAATGTATTTAGCTCAAATCAAGCAAGACGGAGTTTTTACTTATTTAAAGAAAATTATTTTTTTAATTTACAATTCTCACTCGTTTAAAGTTTTCACCCTCCAACAATAAACTGGATCTTATGTATTGGGTTCGCTTCATCATTTGGAGATAGTTCTGTATAGTAAATCTATTTTTGAGAACATATTTACCCAAAGATCTAAACGCGAAAGCCACTTTTGAAGAATTCTTTTCAGCAAAACTCTGCTCCGCTTCTCCTAAGATTTCATGAGCCTTAAGATTTGCTTTCATAGTTTCGTTAGTAATTCTTTCCTCACACGTCTCATGAAAATCTTGCTCATTCGAAGCGGGACACAAATGATCCACATCTCCCTTTTTCAAATAATCTTGCACAAGGCTCACGATACGACTTTCAAGCACATGCGGAGCTTGTTTTCTTTCGATTTTCCTATAATAAAACAAGCGCCTCAGGCCCTCTAGAGGTGCAATCACCTGCAATTCTCCTCTGACAAACCCGCTAGAAATATTAGCCATAGAGATACGCGGCATTCCCAATTCTTGATTGAGCGATGCAACTTTATCTGTCCAACCTATCAAGCGATCCCTCGTATGTTCACGCTCAAAAAGCCATGTCATACTCACGTCAACTTGCCTTAAATCCGTCGAAGCCTGTGCCCTAAATGTCGCGCTGTCTACCAAGTGTTTTGAAAATATTCCTCCTGAAGTTTTAGATTGAGAGTACTCGGCGTAATAATTCTTAACTTTTGTGTTAGAAATATAATCCGTAATACTTTCCTCTGTACAAGTTTCACCTTTGCTACACTTAACGTTAAAGAATATGGGCAATCCTAATTGTAAGTTGCTCGATCTTGCCATGGAAAGCATTTCAACTTCCATAAACAAAGTCACACCTTCCACGTTCTTAGATCCATATTCTTGAGCAGCAGCCAAGTTTCCGCGTAACGCTTGCTGATAAGCCTCTTCACCTTTTTTTGTTGTTAAGTCAAAAATAAAGGCTGGAGTTTGGGAAACAGTCTTAGACATTTCGCCAAACGCAGTCCCTATTCCTGCAAAGATGAATGGACTTACAGATGTCACTCTTTGTTTAGTAACAGAAAGAAGAACTTCCCGATCTGAAAGTTTTTGAACTTGGTAGATGTAGCTACCTTTGAGCACGCTTGCTACCCCTACTCCTGCATACGGAACTCCAAGACCCGCAAGAACCGCAACTCCTCCTGTGGATTCGTAAGCAAGAACATCTCCGATCGTCCAATTTTCGAGCTCGTCTAGATTTTGAGGAATCACAACTTTTCGACGAGTATGTGCATCCTCTTTGTCCTTGGCATATCTGAGTAACGTTGTCTTTCGACCCGCAACAGGCATCACTCCCACGAGACCATTGAGATAATGCAAGAATCCGCGCGCGTTAATGAGATAAAGTTGCAATCCTGCACCAATTCCTCCTTCAATGTTCGCTTTTTCTAAAACCATGTAACCTTGACTTGGATCAGCAGGCTCAAGACTGAGCGTATCGCGTTTTTTCTTAGAACCCAGATACATTTCACTTAAGCTAACGGGCTTCGATGAAAAATCCATGTCGAGATAAGCGAGCGGAATAAAACGACCTCTAAGTTTTCTCTTTGGTTTTTCGGGTTCGGGTTGAGCAGTGCCTGCAGTTTGTCCACCGCCACCAGTGTCACCCGTTGTTTCACCAGCTGTTTGACCGCCGCCACCTGTATCAGCACCAGTAGTTTCACCTGCTGTTTGTCCGCCGCCACCTGTGTCAGCGCCAGTTGTTTCTCCACCTGTGGTCATACCACCCGTAGTTTCACCTGCTGTTTGACCGCCGGAACCGCCAGAATTGTTTCCATTCGCATGACCATTGGCATTGCCGTTGGCATTACCATTCGCGTTGCCGTTTGCATTACCGTTAGCATTTCCGTTAGCATTGCCATTCGCATTTCCGTTAGCATTGCCATTCGCATTTCCGTTAGCATTGCCATTCGCATTCCCGTTGGCATTTCCGTTTGATGTTCCACCAGCAGTCTGGCCTCCGCCTCCAGTTGTTGCACCCGCTGTGCTACTTCCGTTTGCGTTTCCGTTGGCATTTCCGTTAGCATTGCCATTCGCATTTCCGTTGGCATTGCCGTTGGCATTACCATTCGCGTTGCCGTTTGCGTTGCCGTTTGCATTACCGTTAGCATTTCCGTTAGCATTGCCATTCGCATTTCC
>JBILWH010000165.1:0-4182 GCA_044370015.1 Bdellovibrionota bacterium
TAAAAGAGGACTTGAAATAGCCAAATGAGCCGCAGTTACTGAACGATTTTCTCCCTCAGCAACACCTGTTCCCATAAGAGCCAGTCCACGATTTTGCATAACAGTTTTTACATCTGCAAAGTCGAGGTTGATATGCCCAGAAATGTTAATCAAATCACTAATACCCTGAACGGCATTCAATAAAACTTCATCAGCTCTAGAAAAAGCTTCTAAAACACTTGTTTTCTTATCAATAATTGAAAGCAATCTTTGATTAGGAATTTGAATAAGCGTATCGACATTTTCTTTAAGAGTCGCAAGCCCTTTTTCAGCAACACGTGTTCGTTTAGGCGCTTCGAAAATGAAGGGTTTTGTGACAACAGCAACAGTAAGAGCCCCAATATCTTTTGCAATTCTTGCAATCACAGGAGCAGCACCCGTTCCTGTTCCGCCACCCATTCCCGCAGTGATGAAAACCATGTCTGCGCCTTCGAGAGATTTTCGAATTTCCGCTTGGCTTTCTTCAGCAGCTTGACGACCTACTTCAGGATTTGCACCTGCGCCCAATCCTTTTGTGAGCCCCATTCCTAATTGAATACGTCGAGTTGCTAAACTCTTTGCAAGCGCTTGCCGGTCTGTATTTCCTGAAATAAATTCAACACCAGAAAGACCTGCCTTCACCATGGCATTAATGGCGTTACAGCCACCTCCACCAACTCCCACAACTTTAATTTGGGCTCCTAAAACTTCCATATCTCCTATGGTAATTTCCTGTGAAGATGTTTGCGTCTCTTCATTTGTAAATCCCTGATTCTCTTCCCCTGCAATTGGCTCAAATCCCATAACGTCCCCCCTCGTTTTTTTATACTAAATCTGTAAACCAGTTTTTGATTTGCTTACCTGCATTCAAAACCGGCTCCATCATGTTACTAGAAACTTTACGCTTCATTTTTGATCCACGTCTTTGACTTCCTACCCACTCCACTAGACCCAAAACAGAAGAATAAGAAGGATGTACAAATTGTGTATCTAATCCTTCCATCGCTAAAGGCTGTGAGCGTTTAATTGGTAGATCAAAAACTCTTTCAGCAAGTTCTTGTGTTCCGGGGAGCATTGTCGCTCCTCCAGTTAAAACAAGACCCGCTCCTAATTTATCTTGAAATCCACTTTGAATAATTTCTTTCTTCAAGAAATTAAAAATCTCTTCCAATCGAGGCTCAACAATTTCACCCACAAGTTTTTGCTGAATAATACGAGGAGCGCCTCCTCCAACTGGAAAAATCTCGAGTGTTGCTCCGTCATCAATGAGGCTCTTTAAAGCACAGGCTTTTTCAATTTTTAATTTTTCAGCTTCATTTTGTGGTGTGCGAAGTCCAATAGCTAGATCTTGCGTAAGGTGATTTCCACCCAAAGCAATTCCTCCTGTATGAACAAGAGCTCCTGCACAGTAAATTGCAAAATCGCTTGTGCCTCCGCCGATATCAATCACAGCAACACCAAGCTCTTTTTCATCTTGAGAAAGAAGTAGGCCAGAAGTCGCAAGACTTTGAAGAACAATTTCAGAAGAATGAATTCCTGCTTTATGACAACAACGAATTAAATTTTGGATCGCAGAACGAGAGGCAGTCACGATATGAACTTTTGCCTCAAGACGAGTACCCACCATTCCAAGTGGATCGCGGATCTCATCTTGTCCATCAATTTTGTATTCTTGAGGAATCACATGTAAAGGCATTCGATCATTTGGAATTGCAAGAGCACTTGCAGAATCAATTACTCTCTTAACATCAATGGAAGTAACTTCACGCCCCTTGATTCCTGCAACACCTGAAGAATTAAGCCCTTGGATGTGCGGCCCTGAAACTCCAATCACTGCCGTTGTAACTTTTGCTCCTGAATTTGATTCTGCTTCTTCAATCGACTCAGAGATTGCATTCACTGTTTCATCAATGTTTGAAACAAAGCCCTTCTTTAACCCTACAGATTTTGAAGTTCCAACACCCAATATTTTATACTGAGCGCCCCCTTCATTGTTTTCTGAAGAATTCAAAGATGCCACGACCGTGGTAATTTTTGTGGAACCAAAATCCAATGCGACGACAATTTCGTCATTTTTCATACGGACCCCCCCGTCAATACACAGTTCACGCAGAGCGTTTTTGACTTTGTATTGCCCTTATATCTAATTTAATGGAGTATCGAGAGTTCTCAAACTGTTGACAGTGTCTATAAACTGACGACCGCTCGTTTATTGTATGTTGCGTCAATTTTTTTAGCACGAATTCCACGAGAGCTTAAAAATTCCAAAGACTGTTTTGCTTTTTTCCAATTCTCTAAAAAATTTTGAGTTCCCAATATAATTTTTGAATTTTTCATATTTCCTAGCTCTACAATCACAACAAGGCCAAGCTCTCTATCCCATGTCAAACCATTGACCTCTTGAGGACTCTCAACGCTCAGCCAATCAAGAACAGAGAGATACCGTTTTTTATCTAAAGGAATGGGCCAAAAAAAAGGAAGCGATTGGGGGATCTTAGAAAAAGCAACGCCTTCTTTATCCACTTGCCAAAGCTGTTGCCCCACAAAAATGAGCGCCAGCCCCTCTCTCTCTTCTAGATCAAGAATGAGTCTTTGCGGCCATTTTTTCTGAAACTGAAGAGACCGAAGTATTTTATTTTTGCTAAGCAGTTGTTCTGATATGAGTTCTAAATCAATTTCCCAAAGATTTTGTCCATATATATTTTTTAATTGAGTTTGAATCAGCTTTTGAGTGGATGAATTTTTTGAAACAATTTCTATATCTTTGATAGTAAAAAAAGAAGACCGTAAAAAGCAAACAGCTCCAAGAGTTGCCACAAAAAGATAAGTTAAAAACCTTCCTCCCTTTTTTTTCACTTACTTTTTTACTCCTATTTGTCTTATAAGAGATTGAGTCACTAAAAACTCAACAAAATCTTCAAAGCTTAGTCCTTTTGCCTTAGCTGCTTTCGGCACAAGTGAAGTTGCTGTCATTCCTGGAAGAGTATTAGCCTCAAGAATAAAAAATTCCCCTGAGGATTTTAACATGACATCGATACGGGCATAATCTTGGCAACGCAAAACCTTAAAAGCTTTTAAGCAAGCAGCTTGAATTTTTTTGGAAAGATCTTCTTCAAGATGAGCAGGGCAAAGATACTCTGTTTCTCCCGCTGTATATTTACTTGTATAATCATAAAATTTAGAATTAGGCCTTATCTCAACAAGGGGATAAGCCTCATCCATAACAACCGCGCACGTAAGTTCTCGGCCCTCAATCCATTCTTCAACAATAAGCTCATCGTCATAACAAAAAGCTTTTTCACAAAGAGAATGAAAAGCCGCTTCTCTTTGAACTTCAGAAAATTCTTGAGGATCGTATCGATAAACTCCGATCGTACTTCCCTGACAAGCAGCCTTGATAAAACTTTTTTTAGTTAAAATTTTTGGATTTTCCCTAAGAAATTTCTGAAAAGAAAAGTTCTTTTTTTCACAAACAATAAAAGGAGCCACAGGGCAAGCCGCCTGTTTTAACAGTGATTGAGTCACGGCTTTGTTAAAACAAAGAGCGCTCGAAAGAACACCGCTTCCCACATAGGGAACCCCAACGGTCTCCAAAAAACCCTGAACCCTTCCATCTTCTCCAAAAGTTCCATGAAGACCTAAAACAACAAAATCTGGTTTGTGGGTGTGAAAAAGGACCAAAAGGTCCTTTTGTGTTTTAATTTCAACACCTTTAACCTTAAAACCCTTTGACTGAAGAGCTGCTAATAGGTTTGCCCCTGTTTTGAGGCTTACCTCTCGTTCAGAAGACTCTCCCCCGTAAATGACCCAAATTTCTTGAGATCTCATAAAATCATTCTAACAATTAGCGCCTTCGTTTTACACATCAAGGATTAGACTTTTTTAGTCTTCATGAGCTAAATTTTTTTTATGTCTAAAAATCCTCGCCTCATTGCAAACATCAAAACATTTTTGCTAACGGGAATCGTTGGATGGATTGTCTCGCTTTATACTCTCTGGCATCGAGCAAAAGTAAAAACGGGCTTAGACCTTGGACAGGCCTTCTGTAATATCAATTCAAAAGTAAATTGTGACAGTATTGCGCTTTCTTCTTATTCATCTATTGGGCCCATCTCAATTTCTTTGCTGGGAATGATCTTTTTCGCCATCGTCACAATTTTGGCG
>JBILWH010000166.1:0-4163 GCA_044370015.1 Bdellovibrionota bacterium
GATTTCTTTGATGGTACCTGAGAAATCAGAGCTGATACTCATTTCCATTTTCATACTTTCAATAGAAATCAAATCCTGGCCTTCTTTGATGGAGTCACCGACTTTGACAAGAATGGAAATAATTGTCCCTGTCATGTTTGCTTTTATTTCTTTCATAATCTTACCAATCACTTCCACTTCCAAAACGAAATCCTAAAGTCATAAAGAAAGACCATAGATCATGGTCTTCCCCACTAAAAGCACTATGATAACGAACCTGAAGTCCCAGAGGAATTCTAGACAAAAGAGAAAATTCACCAAACGCACCACCGTTTAAACCAAAGCGCCATCGATCATCTTTGTTTTGGTAGAAACCTGGTCCTGCCAGTAACCCCAATTTTAAGCGGTCAAAATTAAAAATATGAAAAAGGAGGTCTGAGGAAATAGATTTTTTATGAAGGCTATTGGTTTGTGCGCTGAGATAGTCAGCTTGGAGAGTTAAAATATCTAAAGCAGAGGCTTGAATAAACGCCCCATATCCAAGGCTTGTTTCAAAACTTCCCTTAGCAGCACTTGCGCTGCCCCCCTGAGCCCCAAGGGTTAAATTTGTGGCAAAAGCTTGAGGAAGGAAGAAAAAGACGAAAGCTAAGAGGCACTTTTGAGTTGCTTTCATATCTCTACTTTTAAACTTCTGAATATGCTTTGTCTAATAATGCTGAGTCTAAAAAGGTAGCTATTTATATGACCTGCGGCTAAAGTTTAAGTGTGTTTTCACATGTGCCTGACTTTATAGCGAGTAAACTTTTTAGAAGTTTTGAGGCAAGCGAGGCCTTTTTGGAGGAGCTTTCTCAGCTTCGTCAGAAAAACAATGAGAAAAAATTTATCTTCTTAGTTTTTGATGCAGGGATTTTTGAGCTTTTAGCTTTGAGGTATTTTTTAAGAAAAAGATGGGGCGATCATTTTATGATTCGCAGAGCCTTAGGCTATCCAGGAATTGTCGTGAATCCTGTTCGTGAATCCTTGAAAAGATTTATTTCATGGATAGGTTTTTCATCTAAAAGGTATTCTTTAGCAAGGCTTTGTAAAGCTGAATTAGACCAAAAGCATCCTTTATTTATAAATCTTCCTATTGGATTTCGTGCAGGAAAAATTGCCTCTCAAGAAAGGCTTCTTGAATATCTTATGGAATCTTCAAAGGGGGATTTGCTCGTTGTTCCCCTTGTTTTTATTTGGAGAAGAGTCGGGAGAAAAGTTGAAATAAAAGAAGAAAATTTAAGCTCAAGGCTTATGAAAACGCTGAAGAGTCCATTGCTTCTTCCTTGGTATTTTCTTTTAGGAGATCCGCAAAGGCCCCTAGGATTAAGAAAATTTATCATGATGTTAAGGGGCTACTCTCGAAGCATTCTTAGGATAGCCACAGTTGTAGAGGTTTCTAAAGAAACAAGCCTTCAAACGATTAGAAGAGAAGCGATTCGAGCCATTCAAAAAGAGAAACGGGTAGCCCTTGGTCCTGTTTATAAACCTTCGAGAGGAATTTGGGAGCAAATTCTAAGAAATCCAGACTTTCTTCATTTTATAGAAAAACTTTCTATTGAAGAAAATGTTTCTGAAAAAAAACTTCTTAAAAAAGCACAAGGAATTTTGAAAGAGATTGCTGCTGATTATTCTCATCCTATCATAGAGCTTGCAGGGTGGCTTCTTGAAAAAGTTTTTCACTCTATTTATCAGGGCTTTACTTTTGATCGAGATCAACTCAAAAAAGTTCGTGAAACTTCAAAAGACGGGGTGATTGTTTACATTCCCAACCATAGAAGCTATTTGGATTTTCTTGTCCTTTCCTATTTTCTTTTCCGAGAGCAAATGGTTCCTCCTCATGTTGCGGCTGGATTAAATTTAAATTTCTGGCCAATTGGAAATATCTTTAAAGGTGGAGGAGCTTTTTTTATTCGTAGAAGCTTTCGGGGGGATCGTCTTTATTCAGAAATTTTACGCTCCTATGTTTTGGCACTTGTGAATAATAAAATCAATCTTGAGTTTTTTATTGAGGGGATGCGCTCGCGGGTTGGAAAGATGACTCCTCCTAAGTACGGAATCTTAAAAATGATTGTTGATGGCCATCTTCAAGGAAAGGTGAGTGAGAAAATTTATTTTGTACCTGTTTCTATCACCTATGATCGTGTCACAGAAGATCAAGCTCATAAAAGAGAATTAGAAGGTGGTGCTAAAATTCAAGAAAATGCTTTCAACGCTCTTCTGGGATCTTTTAAAGTCTTACTCAAGCGCTATGGTCGAGTTCACCTACGCTTTGGAAATCCACTGTCTCTTGAAGAAAGCATTAAGGAAATTTCAGCTCATTCAAAACCTGATAAAGAAGACTTTTCAAGGTGGGTTGTTCCTCGGATTGCTTTTGAAATTTGCCATCAGATTAATCAACAAACTCCCGTTACAGCAGCGGGTCTTGTATCTACAGTTTTGATTGCTCGAACGGGGGCCGCGCTTTCAAAAGAGGAGCTGGAAAAGTGGTTAACTCTTTTAGATCAAGACTTGTCTAAATTGGGAATATCTAAAGAGCCAGAGCTAGAATCGAACTATCATGAGAAGTGCTCTCGCGCATTGAGACGTCTTGTACGGGAGGAGATTGTTCAAGAATATTCGCTTCAAGACGGGGGACTCGGTCTTCGTATTGTTGAAAGTCATCGAATGACAGCCTTGTACTATCGAAATACAGCGCTACATGCTTTTCTGCTGCCTGCTATATGGGGGTTAGCTCAGAAAAACATCAATCAATCTTTGGAGTTGCGTTCTCTCTTGCGGTTTGAGTTTTTCTTTCAAAATAAGGATGAATTTGTAGCGTCACTTAAAAAACTTCCTCTTGATATGCCTTTTGATTTTTATGCCTATCTTTTGCAAGATGTTCTTGAGAGTATTTATGTCTGTCTTCAGTATCTAACTCTTAGAAGCGATTTAGTTTTGGATGAAAAAGAATGGGCTTCTCGATTACTAAAGTTTGCTCATGAAAAGCTTATCGAGGGTGAAATTAGACGTCGAGAAAGCGCGAATACTCATTCTATTAAGGCTTTCATTGAAATGGCTAAAAATGAAAACTGGTTAGAGCTAAGGCAAGGTCGAGAACTTGGAGTGACTTTGCAAGATTCTATTGTTTCTACAAGTGATGTATGTAAGAAGTTTCTTGGCTCCTTTGTCGAGTGGAATAGAGTTAAAGAATTGTGTCTTCCAAAAAGTCAAAACGAATTGAGAGTTTAAGTGTAGAGCTTGAAAGCCTCTATTGTCTTTTTCACCGAAAAGAACTTATGCTTCGAGACCCTTTGGGCCTTGTAAATCCTCATTTAAATCCTCATGATTTTGAGCTTGTTTCTTTTGTTTCTGCGGGACTTTCTTATGGAAGAGTTGAGCAAATTCAAAAAAGTTTGAGGGAGCTGTGGCAAAGGTTAGAGGTTGTTGGTTTAGGTAAGGGAGGCGAAGGTCTTGCGACTTTTCTTGTGGATAACTCATGGAAAAAGAGCGAGAAGTTGTTTCAGCTTGCTTTAAAGGGGTGGGTTCATCGTTTTAATAAAAGCGAAGATATTCTTGCTCTTTTTCGTGTTTTTAAAAATATCTATTCAAAGCATGAAAGTTTGGGAGCACTTTATTCTTCTGTTTCCTCTGATGATTCAGAATTAAAAATAAACGAATTTTGTTTGAACTTGAGGTCTGCAGCTTCTTCTCTTGAAGAAAAACAAAGAGTTCAGTGGTTTACTTGTGCTCCTCTAGAAGGAAGTACTTGCAAGCGTCTCATGATGTGGTTGAGGTGGGTCTTAAGGTCAGATGAGATCGACCCTGGTCTTTGGACTCTTCGCAAGGTAAAGCTCCATTCCGAGGTGGGACCTCATGAGGCTTTTATTCCAATGGATACACATGTCCATCGCTGGGCCATGCAACGGAAATTACTTTCTACAAAGAATCCGACGTGGAAGGCTGTTCGAGAATTCACGGAAGTACTAAGAAAAGTTGACCCCAAGGATCCCGTTCGTTTTGATTTTAGTATTTGCCATCAAGGAATGGAATCTTTTCGAAAAGCTAAAAATATAGTTTAGGTTTTTTGATTAATCCATTCGTCTTGAACATCAAATGTTTCTGAATTTTGCATCAGGGTGTAGGTTCCATCACTATTCATTTGCCATCTT
>JBILWH010000168.1:0-4124 GCA_044370015.1 Bdellovibrionota bacterium
TGATATCGCAATCAGGGTGTCTTCCCAATGTCGTCGTACCTTGTTTAAGGTGAAAGACTTGTCCCAATTGCTCGCCTTGAATCACGACCAAAGCAGGATCAGATTGTTCGGCTTCTTTGAGAAGGTCAGCAATTTTTGAATCACTATTATCTGAAATCTCCGTGCGAGTGTTTGTTTGCTCATCAGAGTTCTCATCAGGCTTCTTGGAAGAGGGGTTTTTCTTTTTAAGAGCTTTCATTAGAGTGTGGCCTGCCCTGTATTGCAAAGGTTAATAAGTTTTGGTTCTTCGCTCGAATTGCTTTCACTGTTTTTACAAGCACTTTCGATCGAAAGAAGTTTAATTTGGTATCCACTTCTTTTTTCGAGATCGGGTGACCAGGCGGATGTGACCGCTTCTTTGTTGAAATATTTATTCATACCTTGACCAGTAGGTAAATCTTGTAACCAAACATAGGGATTGGGCATGGGTGTTAGTCTGTCATCCATTCCTTTAGATACCTTTTCAGCTTGAAAGCGTTCATCCGGACCATAAAAATCCGAATCTTCATTGGCATAATCAAAAACACTGAAATACAGGCTATCAAAAATTGACGGGCTAAAAGCAAGCTGTTGAAGGTGGGCTTCTTCACCAGTTCCTGTTGGTCTAAGTCTGTTTACGGCGCTCCCTGGAGCAGGAAGATAATTTCGAAAAGCATATCCAAGAAAGTTTCTTCTACCCACTCCTCCTGTCGTTATATCTCGAGCATCGTCACCAGGAAAAAGAGTGACGTTTCCATAACCACTTCCCGCTGAGCTTTCTGCATCGAGATAGCTTTTAGGTGGCCCTATGCGACTTCCAAAGGGTTTTGCAGCGGCCACTGCTACGAGAGTTGGTTCAAGTTCTTTAGGCCAAAAAAGAATTTTAGATTTTATGGCAGATGAGAGAAGGGCGACTTGAACAATTTTTTGAGACTTACGAGCGACACCCGTGATCATCGGTCGAGCGGTTCCTCTTGCCCCGCCAGCATTAGGAATAATACTGCAGCCATTACTAAATTTAGATTCGATATAGGGAAGGCCTATCGATTTTTGAATGGGCACAAAATCATCAGCAAACTTAAGGGAACGCTCTGAGGCTTTATTTAAAAAAAGAATAGATTGATCGTTCTGTGTTGATTCGTAAGTTGATCCCAGCAAATTTGAATAAAACGTATTTTTAGCAGCTAATCCACCATTGCCTGTTAAAAAAGGACCACCGTTTCCAAGATCAGCTGCGAATTCTTCTGTTTGCTCTTCAAAAACTTTTGTGGCTTCTGTTGTGTTATCTTGAACCCTTCCTAAAGCCCAGTTAACCCAGGCTGCATTAGATCCTCTCCAATCTTCGCAGGCATCTGCAAATTGTTGAGCAATTTTCATAAGAGCAATGTTGATCGCAATATAGGCGGGATCGATACCTGGAAAAAAAGAGGGAATGACAGGCGTGATTTTAAAATTTGTTCCCGCATGTTGGCAGGGGTCTCCAGATTCTGTTCCGCCTTTTTCTCCGGGCAGTGTCGGATAAAAGCCCTCTTTGATTTCGCAGACGATCAGAGTTGTGACCGGGTTCTGTATAGGAGCTTCGCTGGTTGATCCAGCTACTTGAGTTTGAAAATTTCTCCCAAATCGAGATTGTGTCACATAAGAATCAAGTAAGAAAAATTTTAGCAAAGCTCTAATGCGATAATTTGCAACAGAAAGTGTATTCATGTGCCGAGCCTGAGCAGAGGCTGCACTCATAGCGGAGAGATCGATTGAGTTTTGAAGGTTTATTTTTGATTGAACAAGATGTCCGATGGAAACGGTCATTCCAAACATAATGATCACAGTCGTCACCATCATCATGACTGCCACAAGCATTTGACCATTTTTCCTGCTTTTCCGGGACATACACTTTTTTCGTCAAAAAAAACGAATTCTTGAATGATTAAGATTTCGTTAAGACAAATAAAAAGTCTTTATTAATAAACTATTTAAGAGCTTGATCGAGGTCTTTTTTAAGATCTTCAAGATCCTCAAGGCCAACACTCATTCGAATAAAGGTGTCTTCGATACCTAACTCTTTTCGTACATTATTGGGGAGGCTTGCATGAGTCATCAGAGCGGGATGCTCAATCAGGCTCTCTACACCCCCGAGTGATTCTGCAAGAGTAAAAAGTTGCAGTTTTTTGAAAAACTCGGTTGCTGTTTTGAGGTTTCCTTTGAGAGTGAAGCTGAGCATTCCGCCAAATCCAAGCATTTGTTTTTTAGCAAGATTATGCTGTGGGTGAGTTTTGAGTCCGGGGTAAATAACTTTTTGAATTTTAGGATGTTTCTCAAGCCAACTTGCAAGAGCAAGAGCGTTTTCTTGGTGGGCACGCATTCGCACTGGAAGTGTTTTCAAGCTTCGCAACAAAAGCCAAGAGTCAAATGGAGGGCAAATAGATCCCACAGAGTTTTGGTCAATATAAAGTTGATCGGCAAGCTTTGAATCGTTAGTAATAATGGCTCCCGCCACTGTATCGCTGTGTCCGCCAATGTATTTGGTGAGAGAATGAATAACGAGATCTGCTCCGAGTGAAAGTGGTTTTTGAAAAACAGGAGTCATAAAGGTGTTATCAACACAGAGAAGCCATTTGTTTTTTTTGCAAATAGCCGCAATTTTTTGAATATCAAAAACTTTAAGAGTGGGATTAGTTGGAGTTTCAAGCCAAACAAGTTTCGTATTTTTGCTTGAGTTTTCTTCGATGAGTTTTGGATTTTTATCAAGCTCAGCAAAATTCAAAAATTTTGCTTTGAGCCCGTGTCTTTTGGCGATGGTGGTAAGAATTCTATAGGTTCCCCCGTAAACGTCGTCTCCACAAAGGACTTCATCTCCAGGGCTTAAGAGACCAAGAACCAAGTGAATCGCGCTCATGCCACTTGAAGTTGCAAGTCCGTAAGTGCCACCTTCAAGAAGTGCAAGACAATCTTCTAGAGAGCGTCTTGTGGGATTATGTGAGCGAGAATATTCATATTCACCAAAAGGTTGAGCGGGAGCTTTTTGAGCATAGGTGGAGGTTTGATAAATGGGGGGCATCACCGCACCGGTGATTGGATCGGGCTCTTGGCCTCCGTGAATGGCTAAACTTTTTTCTTTGAGATTTAAAAATTTTTTGAGTCGAGTTTTTGTTTCGCCTTGAATTTTCATTTCAAAACAAAGTTAACACATTTCAATATATCTAAACACCGGGGATTGATTTTGCTCCCTCAATATATTCCACATCTGCCCCAAGTTTAAGCTCGTTCCATTCGGTTCGAACATTTTTTTCCTTAAGCCAAACGTCGTTAAAAACTTTGGAAAGATAGCGACTTCCCGAATCGGGCAAAAGAATGACCGCTCTGTAATCAGTGAGGCCCTTTGACTCAAGCCACCCTAAGTATTGAACGCCGCCATAGTAGGCTGATCCGCAAGATCCGCCCACAAGAAGGCCTTCTTCTTGCGCAAGCATTCGGGTTGCCGAAAAAGATTCGGTATCACTCACGTAAACGCATTCATCAATTAATTTGAGGTCGATGGTGCTGGGGACAAAATCTTCTCCAATTCCCTCGACGAGATAAGTTTTCGCGCCCGTTCCATGACCAGTTTTGAGAATGTCGTAATAAAGGCTTCCAATCGGATCGATCCCAATAACTTTTAATTTTGGATTTTTTTCTTTAAGATATTTTGCGATACCTGTGACGGTTCCTCCGGTTCCAAGTCCGCAAATGAAATAATCGATTTTGCCTTCACATTGCTGCCAGATTTCGGGCCCGGTGGAAAAATAGTGTGCCTCGGGATTGTCGGGGTTATGGTATTGGTTGGCCAAAAAAGCGTTAGGAATTTCTTTAGCTAAGCGCTCAGCCACACGGTAATTACTGCGTGGATCTTCGGGGGGAACTGTGTTGGGTGTGATCACAACTTTAGCACCAAAAGCTCTCAGGGCATTTATTTTTTCAGCAGACATTTTATCGGGCATCACAAATACAGCTTTGTAGCCTCTTTTTGCGGCAACCATAGCAAGCCCTGCGCCTGTGTTTCCCGAGGTGGCTTCAACAATGGTCGAGCCAGCTTTGAGTTCGCCCCTTTGTTCAGCTTTATTAACTATGTG
>JBILWH010000169.1:0-4122 GCA_044370015.1 Bdellovibrionota bacterium
TTATTTTTAAGCTCATCAAGATCAAGCCAGCCAACTCGACGAGGACGACCCGTGGTGGCTCCAAATTCAGAGCCATTTTTACGAATCCGCTCACCAGTTTCATTTTTTAATTCTGTCGCAAAAGGACCACTTCCCACTCGCGTCATGTAAGCTTTAAAGACACCAAATACTCTTCCTAATTTTGAATGAGGAAAGGGAGCCCCTACGGAAGCCATAGCAGGCATAGCATTTGATGAAGTCACAAAAGGATAAGTTCCGTGATCAATATCCAAGCTCAAAGCTTGAGCACCTTCGAGCAAGCATTTTTCTTTTTGGGCAATTCTGTAAAAAGGTGCTGCCTCAAAAGATACATAATCTTTAAACAAAGAAATAATTTCAAAAAAATCTTCATTCTCTTTCAAAGAGGATTCTTTACCCTTCATTTCGCGAATCAAGACATTTGCATAAGCAAGAGAATCCTTAAGCCGATCACGAGCCCCCTTCTCATCTAAAAATAAATCCCCCATTCGAATATTTCTTCGATCTACTTTAAAGCTATAGGTTGGACCTATTCCTTTTTTAGTCGTTCCCAAGCTGCCACTTCCTAACTCACGAGCTTCATCGAGAGCTCTATGGAAAGGAAACGTTAGATGAGTTCGATAATCAATTTTTATTCTTTGCGGAGAAATATCCAGACCGCTCGCTTTATGCTGGTCGGTTTCTTTTTTAAAACCCAAAGGATCCAAAACACAGGCTGCTCCAATAAAATTCTTACATTTTGGAAAAAGGATTCCCGAGGGAACTGAGTGAGTGACTATTTTTTTTCCATCTACCCAAAGAGTATGACCTGCATTTGATCCCCCGTTAAAACGAATCACCCAATCTGCTTTTTGAGCGAAATAATCAGTTATTTTACCTTTGCCTTCGTCTCCATACTGAAGACCAATAATGAGAGGGTGTTTCACATCTCCAAACGATACGAGGCCCTATCGGGAGTTTCAAGCTTAAAGGAAAAAGAACTTCATTATTGAAAATTTTAAGACGAAATCCAATAACCACAGCCCCTTTTACTTAGCACTGTCGCCGTAGAACCTGATTCTTTCAAAATTTTTCTTAAATTATGCACAGTTGCTTCCACAACGTTGGATTCAAGATCTTTTCCCACTTCCCAAACTCGATCTAGAATTTGATAGCGATTCAAGACTGCTCCCTCTTGTTCCATCAGGACGCTTAAAATTTTAAATTCTTTAGCACTGAGAGGAATCCTTTGTTCTTCGATTTTCACGACATGCTTAAGTAAATCAACCTGTAGATTCCCAAGCTGTTTAAGGTAGGGCATCGAAGAACCATTGCTTCTTCGATGTAAAGCTTTGAGACGAGCCATCAACTCCCTTAAGGAGTAGGGCTTAGACATATAGTCATCAGCTCCTTCCTCAAGTGCCTTGGCTTTTTCATCGGGACTTCCTAAAATTGACAAAAAAAGAATTCGAGTAAGGGGAAGTTTTTCTTGGAACTTTTTAAGCAACATTAAAGAATCTTGAGTTCCTAAAATTCGATCAAAAATAGCGAGGTCTGGTTCAAAATAAGGAGCCCGTATAAAATCTTCCAGCTCTTGGTAGCGGGATAAAATCTCCACCAAATAGGCTTCTGAACAAAGAGCCTTTTCCAAAAAATGCGCTAAAGATAAATCGTCTTCTACAAGCAAGACTTTCATAGAGGCAACACTCTCCCATAAAGGCTAGGAGAACAATAAGTGGCCACGTGCGTTACAAACAACACTGTGCATTTTTCTTTCATTTTCACCGAACACTGTCTTTTGATTGAGTGAACGAGTTCGTCCGATTATGACTCTTAAATATGTCATCAATTTTACCTGACAGAAAATACACAAAAGATCATGAATGGGCTTCTGCAAAAGGCCAAAGTGTTACGGTAGGCATCACAGATTTTGCTCAAACTTCTTTAGGTGACGTCACCTTTGTTCAACTTCCTGAAACAGGAAAAGTTTTCAAAAAAGGCGAAATTATCGGAAGCGTTGAGAGCGTGAAAGCTGTTTCCGATATTTATGCTCCAATTAGTGGAAAAATTACAAAAGTTAATCAGGATGTTTTGAACGATCCTGCTCTTTTGAATCAAGATCCCTATGGCAAAGCTTGGCTCATCGAAGTGGAAGCTTCAAACGCTGGCGAGCTTAATGAATTACTCAGCCCTGAAGCCTACAAACAACACGCAGAATAAAATAAAGAGAAAAAACCATGAGATATCTCCCCCTCACAAAAGATGAAGAAAATAAAATTCTCCAAACTTGCGGCGAAGCAAGCTTTGAAAGCTTAACAAGAGAAATACCAGAAAACTTACGAGTTAAGGGCAAGCTCAATCTTCCAGAGGCTCTTTGTGAAACGGATTTACTTCAACACATTCAAGAGCTGGGAGAAAAAAACACTGCTGCAAAAATGCGTTGTTTAATTGGACAAGGTGCCTATGATCACACCTGGCCTTCTGTCATAGATTATCTTGTCACTCGAGGTGAATTTCTCACAGCCTACACTCCCTACCAGCCCGAAGTTTCGCAAGGAACTCTTCAAGCTATTTTCGAATTTCAATCAATGATTTCGGGATTGATGGGCATGGAAGTTTCCAACGCCTCTCTCTACGATGGATCAACCGCTCTTGTAGAAGCTATTCTTATGGCCGCTAGACTGCAAAATAAAAGCAGTGGAGAAATCTATGTTTCTGAAGGAACTTTTGATCACACAAAAAAAATTCTTCAGACTTATCTTGAGCCACTGGGCTTTGAGCTTGTCGACTGGAAAGCTAGCGCTGAGGGACTTTGTGAAAATAAAATTCCTCAACTCAAAAACCCTGTTGCGGTTGTGGCTCAGTCACCTAACAAATGGGGACTTGTGGAAGACTGGGACCTTGTCAGCAATCTCGCGCAAAAATTAAATGTCAAAAGTATTGCTCATATCTCTCACGGACATTCTCTTGCTCTTTTTGAAGCCCCTGGAAAAAAAGGAATCGATCTGGCAAGTGGAGAAGGCCAAGCATTTGGAATTCCCACAGGTTTTGGAGGACCTTATCTTGGACTTTTTGCATGCAGCAAAAAAGATGTCCGACAAATGCCTGGGCGATTGGTTGGACAGACAAATGATGCTCGTGGAAGACGCGCTTATTGCGTAACTCTCTCTACTCGGGAGCAGCATATTCGTCGTGAAAAAGCGACCTCCAATATTTGCTCAAACCAAAGCCTTATGGCCTTAAGAGCGACTATTTATCTTTCACTTATGGGCCCAGACGGACTCAAAGAAGTTGCGCAAAACTCAAGAAATGCAGCAGAAGCTGCTAAGAAAATTATTCAAAAGTATATTTCTAGCAACAAAGGATTCAAACTTTTGAGTGGGTTAAGTTTTAACGAGTTTTCCCTGCTTTATACACAAGATAACGAGCGAAAAGTTGAAAAGCTTCAAGAAGAAGCACAAAAACAAAATATTTTACTCGGAACAAAAATCTCTGCGCCTCAAGAAAGTGGATTTAAAGGAGCTCTTGCTCTTGCTTTCACTGAACGCTTTAAAAAAGCAGATGCCAACAAACTTGAAAAAATATTTGGAGAGGTTCTTGTATGAGCTTGCAAAAAATTTCATGGCCACTCGAAACTCAACCCCTTAACTCTCTCAGCAAAAAGGGCCACAAAGGCTATAGCCTTGCAAAATCTGAATTTGAAAAAGCAACAGACATCCCCGAATCTGCTGCGCGCAAAGACAGCCTCCCCTTGCCTGAATGCTCTGAGCTTTCAATTGTCAGACATTTCACACGACTTTCTCAGCTCAATTACTCTATCGACGGGGGCATGTATCCTCTTGGATCTTGCACTATGAAATACAATCCACGGATAAATGAAGTGTCTGGTTCGCATCCTCTCTTTGCTCGCTTACATCCTTTAAGTCCTTGCAACACTGTTCAAGGCGCACTTGAACTCATGTGGAATCTTGAAGGCCTTTTAAAAGAAATTTCTGGATTTGAAAGAGTCACACTTATTCCTGCAGCGGGCGCTCAAGGAGAATATGTCGGCTTACAAATTATTCGCGCCTACATGAAATCTAAAAATTCAAAGAAAAATAAAATTCTTATTCCGGATTCTGCTCA
>JBILWH010000170.1:0-4105 GCA_044370015.1 Bdellovibrionota bacterium
TACCTGTAAGAGCGAGACATCCTGTGAGTGTAAAAATTTCTTGAGTGATTTCTTTGTCCCCAATTTTTTTATGAATCGTGAGATGAGCAACATAGGGACTTGCGCTTCCATGCATGTCCCATGTTTGTCCGGCGATGATTCCATTTAATGATTTAATTGCAAAAGCGCTGCACTCGTTAAGGCTTTCGTTTAATCCAGCATCGTTTTGAGCAAAAGAGAAATCTCTCAGGTCTGTGTGATTATTAAGAATCATCAAATCGTGCTCAGAGATTTTTGCGCCTTCACAAATTCCTTTGAATTCTTCCCAGAGTTCATGGTCTTTTTGAAGAACTTCCAGATGCAAAAAGACAAGGTTTTTTATCTTAGAACTTGTCCAGCCTTTGAGAGCAGAATTTAAAAGCTCAATTCGAATTTGAGCCAAATCGTGAATTTCTTTTGACCAGGTTTTTCCATGCAAAAGTCCACGCTCTTTAGCAGAGCCTCTCAGTGTGAGTTGTCTCATCAGGGAAGTTCTCCGAGTCTTTGCATAACGCGGTCTTGGAAAAGACAAAGACCATGTTCGTCTCCATCCCATGTTGAAATCATCGTGAGGGCTTTATCCACAAAGATCGTGTCTTTGCACGCAACTACGGCAACTTGTGGGCCTGCCCAGAAATAAAAAATATCTGGATTAAGAGATGTTCCACTCAAGACAAATTCTTTTTTATCAGCCTTCCAAAAACTTGATGAGCATTCTTTGAGAACAGTTGGAATTTTTAGCTCTTGCAGTTTTTTAATTTTTTGAGAAAGAGCAAGGGTGTTGTTCTTCCATTCAAGTGCGCACCCTAAAATGCTTTCGTGATTATTTTCTTTTGCATGAGCTTCGATCCATTTTTCAAACTTTTCATCGTTTATTCCTTTAAAGAGAGGCCAGTTAAAGTACGAGGTTTCACCAGAGAGTGTTGCCGAAGAAGCTGTTGAATTTCCAAAGTGATCACCCTCAAAGCCAAACATGATCTTGCCCTTGGGTCTTGCAAGACGAAAACACTTAATAGCTTTGTCGAGAGCCTCTCCGGTGCTGGAAGCAAGATAGATGTGCTTGTAAGCGGCAGGGAGTAGTTCTTTCAAAATAAGCATATTGTCGATGTAAGCAGGGCTTACAAAGTTTGCGAGTGATCCCTTGTTGAGCATCGAAGGGTGGCGTGGATTCCAGATTTTTTCTGCTTTCGAAGAAAGTCTAAGGCTTTGATAGTAGGCCATGCCTCCATCAGAATAAACATTAGCTTCCTGATCCAAAACTTGTGAGCCAAACCCGTGATTTAAGCGGATCATGGCGCTTGCCTCAGGAAATCGGTTGCGACTTCGAATGGCTTTGCCGTTTCGGTGTGTGAGTTCAAGAATTTGTTCTGTCTTAAGTCTGAGTCCAAGTCCTTGATGAAGGAGGCTTTTGTCGACCACTAATTCAATCGAGTAGTAGGTGTCTTTGTCGTTTTTCAGGGGATCGTCGCACACAAGTTTAATAGTATTAAAATCTTTGATCGCAGCACTCGCGCTGATACCTGTGATTTGATCTTTGTCTTTTGTTACAAGGACAAGGCCTTTGTTGGCTTCGATACATTTTTCAAAATCTTCATAGGGAGTTTGCCGAGCTTTTTCGTAGGTTTCTTTTTCGAGTCGCTCAATTTCGGAGCGAATTTTCGTCAGCTCTTCTGAGCTTTGAATGACTTGAACGTTCCAGCTTTTTAAACGCGAAGCCTGCCACAAGAAATCAAGCCACGTGAATTCGCTTGAGCTTTCATATGATTTCACAATGTCTTCGAGTTTTGATTGGGAGAGCTTTTTTAAAGTCCACTCCGCATTGCTCGCAAGCTTGACGCAATCACGTTGCTCTTTAAGAAGAGTTGTAAAGACTTTTTGCCAATCAGAGGAGTTAAGCTTTTGTGCCTCTTCAATGTTTTTGGGAAAATTCTTCCAAGGATTTTCTTTTTGTAGATTTTTAGTTTTGTTAACTTGAAGTCTTCCCTCGGGGCTTAATTTTTCAAGCCATTTATCAAGAGAAGGGATTTCAGGGATAAGTTTGTCGGCAGCGGCTCTTAAGAAGCACATGTAGAGCGAAGTAAAGAGCCCGTCGATCTCAATTTTTGTAAAATTCCTGAGCAATCGAAAGCGCGCAGTTTTGTCTCCTGCGGGATAAAAAAGGATACCTTCTTCAAAGCGGTAGGAGATTAATTTATTGAGAAGTGTGTCTGAGGGGAGGTCGAATGCAAAGTTTTGTGCCATTCCTCGAATGTTTTGGAGAGTTTCTTTTCCCACAAGAGATTGAATCTCAGTAAGTCTTTTTTCGACATAAACATAGTCTACAGGTTCGTGAACAAAGTGAGACATCGCCTGAATGTATCCACGATGAATCGAAACAGAACTCACTTCGTGTTGAAAGGGGCCCTCAAAACGAGTGAGGACTCCTGAGACTTGAGCTTTTTTGGCAAAAGTTATGCAATCAGGAAAATCTTCTTTTCCATTTTTGTCTTTGAGGTCAAAGCTCGTGTGCCAGAAGAAAGGTCCACCCAAGCCAAAGCCTGTTTGAACTTCATCAAAAATCAAAGGCACGTCATAGGCGCGCGTGAGTAAGCGAAGAGCATGGTAGAAGCGCTTGGTGCCGTATCTGTCTCCGCCTTCGCATTGTCGGGGCTCGATGATCGTCGCAAGATATTCTTCTTTTTTAAAAGCTTCATTCAAATAGAGGAGACTTTCAATTTCAGCTTTTGTTTGAGTGTCTGCAGTTGAGGATAATTTTTCAAGGCGAGCTCCAAAGTTTGAATTTTTAGGATCGCTCCAAAGACTGCGCCACTCTTCAGTGATTGTGATTTCTTGTGAGGGAATTTTTGTCTCCGGGTAGGGAGCGTAGTTCACGATGTCGCTATAGGTTTCAAAGGGTAATCTCTTAGATGGGCTGTGAGTGAGGTGCAGGGTTAAGAACGTACGTCCATGAAAAGAACCCGAAAAGGCCATGAGTTTTTTTCGCTTAGGATAGGCTCTTACGCAAAGCTGAAGGGCAGCTTCGTTGGCCTCTGCACCAGAGTTGAAAAAATAAACATGAGGCATCTTAGATATTTTTTTGAGTAGATTTTGATAGGATTTGAAGATTTCGGTTTCAGAAGTTTTTGTTTGCACATCATAGTGCTCGGGGTGCATAAGGATTCCGCGTTTTTCGGGATCATTGTATCCCAAGGCGAGTGATCCGATTTGAGAAGCTGCATCGAAAAAAGATTTTGCTTCTTCGTCAGCAGAAATCAGAAAAGATCTGTTGCTACGTCTGAGATCGATGATGAAGCCTTTTTTCTCAGGTGAAATGAATTTGTCGGCATAAACTTCTTGGAGGTATTGAGTAGATTGCGGAAGCGTTCCTTCTTTAAAGCCAGTTGCGTGAGGACGAGGGAACGTTCCCCAGATTTTTATATCTTGAAGATTTTCTTTTGCGACAAGGTCTGCAAAAGTTTCGATTTTTTCTAAAAAGCTTTTCCATTTATTTGCAGGCAAAGTTTGAGGAATGCTCATTGATTGAGCATGGATTTTGATTCCAAAATCACTGAAGAGGGGAGTAAAGACTTCAAGCGAGAGGTCTTTGTTTTTCCATTTTGCCTTTCGATCCGCTAGAAGATGAACATCAATGGCACTTTCTTGTTGTTTGACCTCAAAAGGAAGGTCTCTGAGTCGGTATCTAAGCGCATGAAACAATATCTTCATCGATGCCATATCTAGGAGTCTATCAAAGGCTCTGGAAGCTGTCCGTAGGCTGGCTCTAGACCCAAATGAATTTTATTAAATGACAGTTTTTTGTTGGTTTGGTCCTATATTTTTATGAAAGTATTAACGATATACAAATTATGTGTTCTCAACTTGATATGAATCAAGCTTCAAAGAAAAACCTAGCTGATTTAGATCGGAAAAAGCTTTCTATATCTGTTGTGATCGCGGCATATAATGCTGAAAAATTTATATACGAGTCATGTAAGAGTGTAATTGGCCAAATGAGTGATTTTGATGAACTGGTTGTAGTCGATGATGGATCAACAGATAAGACATTCGAAATTTTACAGCTATTAAAAAAAGAATATTCCACAAAGGA
>JBILWH010000171.1:0-4104 GCA_044370015.1 Bdellovibrionota bacterium
TGCCCCAGTTGCCTACTTTAATCGTTATGGGTCGATCTAATGTGGGAAAAAGTTCTTTGCTCAATGCCCTCGTTCATCCACAGCGAATTTTTAGAACGGGAAGCACTCCAGGGGTGACTCGAGGCTTGGTGGGTGCAGAAGTTGCTATGGGCAAAAAGGCCTTATTCATTCTTGATTTGCCAGGATGGGGATATGCAATTCGGCCCAGTGCTGAAATTCGAGAGTGGGAAGATCTAGGAAAAAAACTCGTTAAAAAAGTGCAGCAGCCTTTGACTAAAGTCTTTTGGTTGCTTGATCCCAGACGTAAGCCTGATGAGATGGACTCGTTAGTTCACAAGTGGATGATGTCTTTTGATCATCATTTTATTTTTACAAAAGCAGATCAAATAATTCGCTCTAAAAGAAAAGAAGTAGAAAAAACATGGGCAGCTTTTTTGGGTGAAGGCTTTACAGATTGGAAATGGATGAGCTCCAAAACGGGAGAAGGGCTCGATGATTTTGCAAAGCTTGCACGATCTTTTGTGCGAGATGTTTTAACTTCTAATGAATGAATCTAATTCATGAAAAAACAAGAACGTGCTCAGTATATTCTTAAAAAACTAAATCAATTATATCCTACAACACCCATTCCGCTTGATCACAAAGATCCTTATACTCTCTTGATCTCGGTTTTGCTTTCAGCACAATGTACGGATGTTCGAGTGAATAAAACAACTCCCGCGCTTTGGAAGCTGGCTGATAATCCACAAGATATGTCTCGCCAAGATGTAAAAGATGTTGAGAATATTGTGCGGCCTTGTGGGCTGGGGCCTCAGAAATCAAAGGCGATTGTCGAGTTAAGTCGACTTTTGATTGAAAAACACAAGGGAGTAGTTCCTCAAAGTTTTGAAGAATTAGAAACTTTACCAGGTGTGGGGCACAAGACAGCGAGCGTTGTGATGTCTCAAGCCTTTGGGCATCCTGCGTTTCCCATTGATACACACATTCATCGTTTGGCAAAAAGATGGAAACTTTCAAGTGGGCGTTCGGTTGTGCAAACAGAACGTGATTTAAAAAAAATATTTCCTGAAAATTCTTGGAATAAGCTACATCTTCAAATCATTTTTTACGGACGAGAGCACTGTACGGCACGAGGGTGCCAGGGAAAAACGTGTCTAATTTGCGCAAGGCTTAATGGAAAATAACCAGGAGTTGTTGCAGCCTTTGATTGAAGCTAAGCTTTTTTTTTGAAGACATGTGGAACTTGCTCAAGCCTTTTATTTTTTCTTTTGATGCCGAAAGTGTTCATGAGATTTCCCTTAAATTAATCGAGAGCTTAGGGTCTAGTCGTCCGCAAGTGTTGGAGTGGGCAAGTGCCCAAGAAAAAATTTTAGATCTATCTCAAAACATTTCTTTTTTAGGAAAAAACTTAAAAAGCCCAGTTGGTCTTGCAGCGGGTTTTGATAAAAACGCTAGAATTTTACCGTATTTGATTCATCTAGGATTTTCGTCAGCTGAAATTGGAAGTGTGACTTTGCGTCCACAGAGCGGAAATTCAAAGCCCAGGCTTTTTCGAGAAGATCAAAAGCTTTTTAATTTTATGGGTTTTAATAATGAGGGAGCTGAAGTTGTTGCTCAAAGACTGTCTAACTATCAAATCTCTGAAAACTTTTTGCTTGGAATTAATATCGGCTTAAACAAGGAAACTCCCCATGAAAAAGCTGCTGAAGAGTATGCGCGTAGTTTTGATATTTTAAAGTCCTTTGGAGATTACTTTGTCATCAATGTGAGTTCGCCCAATACGCCTGGGTTAAGGGCTTTACAGGATTTAGCAGCGATTGAAAAAATATTTTCGGCGCTTAAAAAAACTTCTTCAAGTCGGCCGATTTTTTTAAAGTTAGCGCCAGAGCTGGAAGAATCATTGTTGAGTGATTTTTTTATCCGAGCTTCTCAATTGGGAATTGACGGTTTTGTGCTGACAAATACTTTAGGTGGAGTGAGAGAGGGAAGTCGCGGTGGCTGGAGTGGGGCACCTTTAACGGGTCTTTCGCGTGATCGCTTGGTCTTTGCGCGTTCTCATACGTCGCTTCCGATTATATCAGTTGGGGGGATTATGGATGCTCAAGAAGCAAAAGAGCGAAAAAAGCGAGGAGCTAATTTGATACAAACCTATACAGGCTGGATTTTTAGCGGCCCACGATTTCCTTTACAGCTTGCTGAAGCTTGGAAGGATTCATGAGTACTTACTTAGATACAAGCTTAAAGGATTTCTCTAAGAATTATGAAAATACTGAGCTTGCAAAAATCTTTTATGATCTTGAAAAGTATTCTCTTAAAAGAAGTCCTTATTGGACTGAGGAAAATTATTTAAGTCATATTCTTTCAAGTGAGGATCGGATTTTTGTTTTTTTAGAAGATAAAAACATTTTAGGTTTTGTATTTTATCGTTTGATTGATTCTGACATGGAAGTCACACATTGGAGTGTGCGTGAAAAAGGCTTTGGAAAAGGAAATCTACTTTTTAAAGAATTTTTAAACCAATGTGGAAAAAAAGTTTCTAAAATTATTTTAGAGTGTGGTGAATGGAATAAGGCCGCAGATGTTATTTATAAAAAATTTGCCTTTATCAAAACAGGTTTTCGCCCAAGTTATTACAAAAGTGGGGAAGGCGCTTGGGTCATGGAAAGAGTTTTAAAGAGCTAAAGCTTTGTGTTTAATCTATATAATTTGCGCACCAGGTAGGCACTTCGGTGCCTCTCTTATTTAGGGCACTTTTTAATCCCACAAAGCCCGGTAACCAGTTGGGATTTTGGCTGAAAATTTCTTTCGTTTCTTCGTCTCGAGCAATTCTGTGGGCTCTGCAAATATTAAGCATAAAAAAATCATCAACAACTATTTTTTCACTGGGCCCGAATCCTCGGCAACCCGTATAAGATCGAAGATTGTTTCGAGGGGTTTTTTCGGCCAGATCTTGAAAGCTTACTCCAAAGTCTCGCTGCAATCTGTATCTTATGTAAAGACCCCATTTGTGCCCATCAAATAAACCTGCATTAGAGTTAAGGATTTTTGTTGTATAGTTTCTGTCGTTTGTAGCAGGAAGACTTGGTGGATTGAAGGCATAGTATCTACCAACTTTATTAATCTTATACCCATCAAATTTACGCTTTTTCTTTGTATAGTCTATGGTGAATGCACTTCGTGGATTGATTCCGTATTTAATTATATAAGCGATATCTCTAAACGGATCAGGTGTTAGTTTGCTTACGTCGCTAACTGAGTCAATTTCTTCAAAAGAAGCTTTGAACAACTGTTGGGGATTATATTGATTTCCAACAGCTTGCTCTTTTCTCACATCGTGAAGCCAAACCCAGCCTCTCCGAATCATATCATTTTTAAAGTCTTCGTATGTAAAATCAATGTTCCTATAATCTCGAATAAGTCTTCCCTTTGTTGTTGCGTTTCCACCATTTATTTCTCTCAGGATTTTACTTGTATGGTGGCCATCAAATAAATATTTTCTACCGTCTGGACTGACCACATAGGGGACAACGTGATCTTCCAAAAGATAGGCATTGAGTTCGTTGTCACAATCCCTTTTACGAATAAGATTAGGTCTTCTAATTTGGTTTTCAACGTCGCCAACGCCGATTTGCGTGGGGTGTAACTCCCTGACAAGAATATCTTTAACGCCAATTTTTTTCACGCGCTCATTTTCAATTTCTATCGGATCTTTTGGATCAACTACACCACCCGTTGTTCCTCCCCCAGTTGTACGCCCTCCGGTTGTTCCCCCGCCGGCTTTTTTGTAAGTGTAGTTTGCTCCTATTTGACTACAGGTACCTACTATTCCATTGGAATCCACTGCGTTAGCGTAAAATACGTAACTGCTTTCAGTTAAAAGGGTAGAAGATGTTATCTCAAGGCTAGACTTATTGGCTGGGACAATTGTCTCTGCAGATTTTTTATTTTTGCACTCGTAATCAAAATAGAGAGTGACTTTGTCTCCGGGCGAAACATTTGAAACAATAAAAGTAGGCTTGGGATTATCGTCTTCTCTTTCGCCCTTAAGTTTTATGAATGGTTGTGGGCCTGTTGTATCAAGGCTGTAAGTGACGTTATTGCTAC
>JBILWH010000173.1:0-4101 GCA_044370015.1 Bdellovibrionota bacterium
AAAAGTATGGATTTGAGATTGAGCGATCCCGAGACCGGAAAGATTTTAGCTTTTCGTGAAGTGAAGCGAATAGGATCAAGTTACAATGTTGTTGCGGGAGTAAAATCTGCTTTTCGTAAAGCTGACTTTGCTTTAACTCGATTAACTGAGCGAGTGGAATTGAGTGCGGTTTTGTTTATTGAAGGAGAAATTCCTGAGTATTTTGTAAATGAAGGAATGCACGAGGGAGACTTTTATCCACAAGCGATTCATCGCATTGCTTATGAGTTTAGCCTTCGCACAAGACCTTCTTTGGATTCTGTTTTGATTATCAATTTAAAGTTAAAAAAGTTTGCCAAAATATACCATCTACAAAATGGCAAAACTCAAATTGAACAAGGTGATTTTGGATAGTCCTTAACTTTAAATTAATATTTAAAGCTTAGTTCTTTTTTTTACGAAAAACATAAAAGTGCATTTAGATTTTTTAATCCCATTTTTTTCGGGGATTTTTTATTTAAGTATCTTTTTTTGGGAAGGGTCAGCTTTTGCAAAAAATATTCATCCAACTTTTGAAGATTCTCAGGAATTAAGAATCAAGCTTTCTGCTCAAGAAGAGGGTGAGTATTTAAAAACCCAAAGTAAGACTTGGGACTCGTGTCCTTTTGATTTGATTGAAAGAATAGATGGCGATGCAAATGTAAATGTCAGGAATTGGTATGGAAAAAAAATTGGTAATTCGGATGATTATTGCACAAATGCTCTTTCCAAATTAGTTGAAACTCCGGACGCAACAGAACTTTCAAATCGACTTTTTTCACATCCTCTAACAGCTTTAGGTAATAACGAAAAAAATATTTCTGAAAGATGTATCAACTTAGTGAAAGATCCAGTTGGAAGAAAATTTTTAGTGGCTGAGTATTATTCTAATATGGCACGTCTCAGGATTGCCTCTGTTGCTTCGCTCGAAAGTATGGCTGCTATTGATTCTCTTTTGGGGAAAAAAGGCCTCCCGGATGTAGAGTGTCCTCGTGAAGGAATGCCTTATGTCATTCAGGCTTGCAAAAAGCTCAAGTCTTGTGAGCCGAGAGGGGGTCTCGCGTTACAAGCGCAAGAATTACAGGATGTTTATCCTCAGTATATGACCCTCAAAAAAGAAATTGCTGATTTGAGGTCTGCCAATACTCTATCTGTTGTGAATATGGGGCCAGGTTATACGCCTCATAGAGAAAAAATTTTAGAATTTTCAGCAAGAGAAAAAAAAGCTGCAGAAAATGAAAATAAAGTAAAAGCACTTGAATCAATTTATCCAACACTTAAGGGAAAAGAGTTTTTAAAAACTTTTGATCCTTCTAAACAAAATTTTTTAGAAGCCATAAAAAATCAAATCAAAAAAAGTAGAGTAAAAGTCTTCGAGCAGTTTAAAGAATATCAAGAGGGTGTTTATTGTATGCGCGGAGTGGGTGGTTGCGCAGGTTTTGATGAGCTTCTATATAAAACGCCTCCTCTAAATATTGAGCACTTTAATAGAGGGGATGAGCTGTCTTTTGAAGATGGACAAGTTCAAGCTTACCTAGGAGCTGTGGAGTGTCGGCAAAATATTAGAAAAGTAAATGAAAACCAAAGTGAAGCTTTTAAGGATTTTGTGCTGGGCACGACACTCGCGCTTACGACTATTGGAATCAGTGCTTATGCTTCGTACTGTAAAGCCGCAGTTTCTGCCATTGAAAATTCGGTTTTTCTTTCAACTTTTGCCAATAGAGCAGCTGTTCTGGATGCAGCCGTAAATTTGTCACAAAAAGCAACCGTCGCAAGCAGAACTGTTTTAGGATTTGATTTGTTCACTCTAGGGAAAAATGGAGTAGGTGCTTATAATCATTGCTCAAAAGAACTTAACAAGTTGAGTAACCAAAAATATAAAAAAAATACATCTAAGGAAGATGTGCTTTGTCCGTCTCAATTTGCTCAATCATCATCGCAGCCTCAGCTTGTGGCCAATTATCGTTCTTGTGTTGCGAAGAGTATTGTAGCGGGTGTAGCTGGCATGGTTATACCTTCGAATTTGAGAGAAAACGTTGAGGGGCCATTTAAAGGAGGTATAGGTCTTGTGAGGAGAGGTGTTGTCACTTTTTCTCAAACAAGAGAGAAAGGCAAAGAAGCTAAAAACAAAAGGTCAAAAATGCTTAAGGACTCAATCAAGCTTGAGCCTGCAAGTAAATAAAGTTTTAATCTTAAGTTAATAAAAATTTAACTTTTTAATCTTAAGGTTTTTTATGTTGGTGGTCGAAAAACTATAAGTGCCTTTGTATTTCTTGTTAAGAATTTCTTTGATTCTTTTTTTAGTATTTTTTCAGAAAAACACTTTTGCCAAAAGCTTCCATTCTTCTGGGCAATCAAGCGAATTAGAAGGAGGGTATCGCTATAATGAGGAAAAGGAGTACGGTTCTGCAAAAAAAGTTCGAACTGAGTCCGCTTGCCCAGAACATCTTATTGAAAAAATTAATAAAGATGCCACTTCGAGCATAAGAAATTGGAATTTAACCAAAGAGGGTAGTTATGATGATTTCTGCGGGAAGAGTGTTAGATATTTATCTAAGGAAACAAATTCAACACAGCTCTCTAAAAGTCTTTCAGGTCATAACCTAACAAAGCTAGGTAACAATCAAGAACATCTTAATCTTCAATGTCTTAATTATATAGATGATCCAAAAAGAGAAAACTTTTTAATAGCAGAATATTATTCAAACATGGCTCGTCTTAAGGTTGGAGCTCTTGCCTCTCTTGAAAGCTTGCAGGCTATTGATTCTGTGTTAGGTGAAAGTTCTCTTGATGATCAAAACTGCTCTTCTTTGGTTCACAAGATGGCGCAAAGCGGATGCGAGAAGCTAAAAGTGTGTAAACCTCAGGGTGGTTTAGAAAAACAAGTAAAAGAGTTGGAGGAGATATATCCTGGATACATAAATCTTAAAAAAGAAGTCGATGATTTAAGATCTCAGAAAACTACTTCAATTTTAGCTTCGAATCCTGTTACACTTTCTCAACCCTCGAGAAATTTAGAAAATGTTGAAAGAGGTACAAAGATTACAGAAAAATTAAAACAAATAGAGTTTCTAGAGGCGATGTATCCAGCTTTAAAAGGAAAAGTTTTTAATGCTACCTTCAATCAATCAAAAAATAATTTTAAAGAAGCTTTGGTCAATCAATTGAAGGAAACTCGAAAAGTCATTTCGGGTGAGCTTAAAGAGTTGCAGGGGGCGACTGAATGTATGAATGGACATACGAGTATGTGTGGCCGCTTTGATGAAGTATTAAAAAAGTTACCTCCCCTTGATATTAAAGCATTTAATAATGGAGCTAGTCTTACTCAAGAAGACGCACAGGTTCAGACGCATTTGATTGCTGCGGATTGTTTTCAAAAAGTTCGAAAAGCTGGAGATAATCAAAGTGATGCTATTTCTGGTT
Organism: Bdellovibrionota bacterium; assembly: GCA_044370015.1. Classification (GTDB taxonomy): domain Bacteria; phylum Bdellovibrionota; class UBA2428; order UBA2428; family UBA2428; genus CANIGN01. The sequence goes on from JBILWH010000173.1 coordinate 3,442, forward strand.
TTGCTGTAAATGCGGGGCTCGTTGTTTTGACGATGGGATTAAGTTCGTATGCCTCTTATGGAAGAATGGCCTTTTTAGCTGCTCGTCAATCAAAGCTAGCCGCTGAAGTTGCTGCGGTCATGCCCCAGGTTGCAAGTAGAGCTAAAATAGCAAGCCAAGCAGCTTTAAGTTTTGATATATTTTCTTTAGGTAAGGGAGGTTTGGATGCCTATCAGAAGTGTTCTAAGGATTTAAATAAACTCACCGATAGTGGATTAAATAAAGATCATTTGAGCAAAGATGTAGCTTGTGCTGAAAATCCCGAGCAATCTTCTCAAGCTCAACTTGTTGCCGATTATCGCGCTTGTGTTATCCACAGTGTCTTTGCGGGAGCTTCTAACGTTCTTTTACCTAAGCCCGTTAAGAAGGCTCTGGAGGGAAGGTTTAAGGGCTTAACTAAAGGGGTAAAAAAAGGATTGGGCGAGTCGGGTCGGATGAAAGAGATTGAGGAATAGGAACAATCAAGTGATCGTGAGCCCGCAAGTGAGTGAAGAAGAAAAGCTTTCAACGAATTCTTCTTTGAGTTTTTTGTAGCTGAGTTTTTCTCTTTTACTTTCTAAAGAAGGATTTCGAATCAGTTCGCTTTTAAGATCAGTCATCAAATCTCCAGCAAGTCCGCAG
>JBILWH010000174.1:0-4094 GCA_044370015.1 Bdellovibrionota bacterium
CACAAGAGTATGTACTTTATGGCATATCAACGAGGGTGGAAAAAATGCTTCTTAACTTTGATACTTCTTTTGGGCTTTGGCGCAGCGACATCAAGTTTCGCGGCCAAAGAAGATTACTTCAGTGACCATCCAGCAATTGAACAAGAGCTAAAGGCAAAACTTGTCGTTTCTTTTGTGAAATTGAAAGAAATCTGCCTGAAGGCAATGGATCCTCAAGTAGATTATCTAACCGAGGAAGAAGTCTTCAAGGCACAAGAATACCTCACTCGAATCAAACAATACAAATTTGAATTCCTTGCTCACCTCGTTAAAGATCACGCCTATTCTTTGCGAAAATATTTTCCCGATCTTTATCAGATTAAAAAAACGCCCGCTAAAAGCAGATTCTTTTTTCGCTACACGACTCTTCTGACTTTTTACTACAGCGCTCTTGCAGAATTAGGAATTGCTCAAGACGTTCCTTTTATCGAAGCAGAAGCCGACGAGTTCGTTCACCTACAAAAGCATTTCAAGACGAAGCACGCTTTTGTTCACGATGATAGCAAGAAAGCTTACGATTCACTTCTCAACAAGTTGCACTACGCTATTCGAATTTCAGAAAATAAAACAAACAAAGCTCGCTATGTCACTGAAATATCAGACCCAGACCACGCAGACTTCATGCCCATCTCAAAAGCTCAATACTTTTTAGAAGCTGAAGGAAACACTCTTGCAAAAGTAGATGCTCTCAACCCCGATCACTTCTCTCCTCAACAGATCGAAATTTTCCGCGCGGCCATTCAAGGCAATGCAATCGGACAACAAGATGCCGAAGATGCTTTTGCTCGAATGGAAACAAAACGTCTCCTAGGTGCCACCGACGGCAAACCTCAAAAGGTATGGCTCATGGGCCCCACTGCGACCGGTAAAGATGCCTACACTCACGCCTTCGCCTCTGCCATCAATATTGGCAAAAGTGCCAGCGATGCAGATCATGTCTTCGAATTACCTGTTGTCCACAATGAAGGTGATTTGAGTACAATCACGGGATCATCTACCGGATACGTTGGATCAAATGCTCAATCGCGCTTCGTTCACTTTCTTGTAAATCACTCGGGTGGCAAATATCACATCGACTTAGACGATACAGGAAAAGAAATTGTCTTGGATGGTCCTCACCCCGAACACGAGGGAGCTACCTTTAAGCCAAGCCAGGCAGTTGTTTTTATCAACAAAATTGACCAATGGTCTTCTGAGTTCATTGATAAAATTTTGATTGATCTTGTTTCAAAAGGTAAAATGGTTATTCGAGCGCCTGGACAAGATGGTCTTGCTGAAATTCAAGTGCCCGTAAATATCGTCGTAGCTTCTCAACACGGAAGTGAAATTATTTTTCCTGACGATCGTGAAGGAAAAGAAGTGACTCTTAAACAAGCTCTCTTGAACTACGATACAGCCCGCAAAGACAAATCAAAGCTCAGAAACGCTATCGAAAGAAGAGGCGCTTTACGACTTGACCGACCAGACGAAAGACCTCGAAGTGTTCCGTCTGATTTCACAAACCTTTTTTCAAACGAAGAGCTTGTTCTGTTTAAGCCTCATGATGAAGAAATTTTAAAAGAAATCACTCGAAGAAAAATTCAGGCAAAAATTAAAACTTATCAGGGAATTCAAAAATACTTGGGGCAAGCAAACTTTGAAATTCTCCCAGAAACGGTAGCCTATATTTCAAAATTTAAACGTAAACTCATCGACGGCGCGAAAGGAATCGATTCAATCATCGATGATTTTATCGAAAAGCCAATCCTCACAGCTCTTCAAAATGGAGAACTTAAAGATGAGGGTCCAACAGGAAAAACATATGTCCTTGGAATTGTAGAAGACAAAGAAAGCCACATTGTTCTTCAAATAAAAACTCGTGATCCCAAAAACGAAGGAGCCTTCCTCGAAGATCAGACAAAAAACATTTACGTCAGAACTGTTGAAACTCCCCCTGACTTATTCAGTGATGCTGAAAAGGTAAAATTTGAAAATTTTGAAAAGAATTTCTCAAAGCATATCTTCGGTTTTCAAGAACTTGGAAAACAATTCTCAAAAGCACTTTATCTGAGCGAAGCTTTAAGCCGTAGGAGTAGCATTGGAAAAGCAAGACGCTTTATGGAACTGGGGCTTTCTGCAACTGGAAAAACCCAAACCGCAAAAGAAGTGAATCGCTTTTACTACGGAGAAGATGCTCAACTTGAAATGATCGACTTCAACAACGTTAACCATAAGCAGGACGTTCAAGATTTACTCTACGGACGAAGAGGCGAAGGCCCCAGTCCGTTCATGAAAGCTTACGATAAAAATAACGGGAAAGTTTTGATCCTCTTAGACGAAATCGCGAACGTCAGAGACATCAACGTTCTTGTGCCTCTTTACCAATTGCTAGACGAAGCAAAGGTTACGGGATTTAACGACAACGTTCCTCGTTTGATGGAAAACGTAACCTTTATTCTCACAGGTAACGCTACTGAAGAAATCTATCGAGTGATTATGAGAAGCATCCCTGAAGAAATTCAGCGCCAAGCCCAAATCGATATATACAAAAGATTCAATAACGACCCTCAATACAAGAGAGCTGTTTTAGAATCACACTTTCGCCAAGCATTCCTTAACCGTTTTCCGCCCGAAAATATTGTTATCTTCCCGCCCTTGAGCCACGAAGCTTTGCGCGAACTTGTGCACTCAAAGATTGGAATTTTTGAAAAAGGAATCACCGAAAACCTCAAATCAAGAAAGATTGAACTTCAATTTGAAAGCCCTGAAAATTTTGAAAAACTTGCAGAAGCTATCGAATGGGCAGCTTTTGATGTGTGGGTACAAGGTCGCTCCATTGAAGCTTTCGTAAATGAAACTCTTGATGCAGACATTCTTGTTGCTTTGAAAAGCCTTCATCTTAAAGACGGTGAGCCCGTCATCTTGAAGTTTATTGAGACAAAAGAAACCGACACTCACGACTCAAAACGTCGCGACATTATTCTTGCTCTTGAACATGCAGGCGAATCCCACCTCGTTCAAGTTCAAGGAAAGAAAGTTCTTTCGCGAGTCAGTGACACAAAAGTAGCGCGCTTGATTACCGGCGCTCACGAAGCTGGACACGAAATTGCCCGAAGAGCTCTCTCTCGTGAATTCACTAAATCTAAAAAAGTCAGTATCATTCCAGGCGTTGCAGAAATTGCAGGGGAATACATTTACTACGCTGGAGTTGCTTCCTGGGAAGAAATCGCTAAAACATGCGGCACTCGAAACGACATGCTCTCTCAAATGGCAGAACTCATTGCAGGCGGTGAAGCGGGTCGTATGGTAACTGTTGGAAATGTTTCCGAACACGGACAGAGCAACGATTTGGAACGAACCAACGCCATTGCCGAAATCATGATACTCAAGTGGGGTCTCGAAGGCAGCTGGGGCTTTGAAGGTCCAGGGCGTGGCGAAACAGTGAACCAATACTTAAATCGACTCTCTCCTGAGCAACGACGTAAGCTTGAACTTGCAAAAGCAAATGTGATTCAAGAAGCCACAGAAATGGCTCAAGAAGTTTTAAAAGATAACCGAGAAACTCTCTTTGCCTTTGGTCGTGAAGTCACTCGCTTAGGAGAAGTTGACTCTGCGGCGATTGAAAAGTTTTTCTCCGAGCACGAAGTAACTGATTACTGGAGCAAACCTAAAAGGGGTCGCGTTGCTCAAGCTTTCAAAAAAGTTTTTGATTGGACAAAAAAGCTTCGTGAAGCAAAAGCCCCCAGCACTCGAACTCCAGTTCTTGTAAAAGAATTTGTGGCTGACGTCGAAAAAGCAGAAGTTGCTAAGATCGAGGATATTCTTTCTGAAAGAAAGGCAGCAGAAATTGCTCACATCAAAGTGCCCTCGCATCTTAAGTATAAGAGCCAGCAAGAAAGCAAGTCTAAGACTTCTTGGGCTCTTGCAGTTGTGCCTCAAACACAAATTTCTGCAAATTGCTTAACCTTGTTGCGAAGATAAACGAAACTCTCATTGGACTCTAAATAAACGCACAACTTGAGATCCTAAGCCTTGACTAGGGCTTAGGATCTCTTCAAGAATGCTGGGACGAGAGC
>JBILWH010000175.1:0-4079 GCA_044370015.1 Bdellovibrionota bacterium
CCTGTGTTACAACCCATAAGTTGAATAAGACATGTATCGCAAAATTTAATATCTGTTTCCTTTCTTTTAAAAAGACCTATAAATCCTTTTTGTCTGTGAGGTTGAAGAGCATAGTCTAGGTCATCAAGACTTCTTCCTTTTTCAGAATTTCCTCGTTGCATACGTGATTCGTCGTCAAGGTAAAGGCCTGATCCATTGGGTCCGTTTGAGATAGGAATTCCTTCACCACCGTAGGGATTTTTTTTGGTCCAACCGTGTGAAGCAACAGTGACTTTAGAAACACATCCAAATTTTTTGGTGTATTGTTGAAGTCCCATAAGAATGTCTTGTCCAGAGGAGAAATAATAAGCAGATCTCGAAAGACGTGTATTGTTTTCCCAAACTTTTGAAATTCCGTTAAAAAAACCTATACCGGCTTGTTTGTTTGAACTTAGTGTTTTTTCAGCGTTGAGATTTTGAGCTAATTCCTCTTCGTAGTTTTTAATGTAGTCATAGACGCTTGATTTGCCGCTTGATGAGGGCGCCTCAGGAGTGGGTGCGGCTTTTGCTTTGGGTTGACTGTGACCGTTGGTGTCCCTAATTGTGGGACCGATGTTCGTTTTAGCAGTAACAACACTTGAAAACAAAAAGGTCAAAGTAAACATAAAGAATGAATTTTTCATATCTCTATCTTCGCAGGAATCTACAAGATTTCATTGATGAAAATCAGCTCAAAACATAAAAAAAATGACTATTTTTTTGAAAATTGACTAAAGCTTGGACACTTCGTCTGTCTCTTGGGGGCAGTCGTAAGTTCCTAAGTCTACAGGGATTCCCTCTTTAGGAGGGGTTAGGTATTGCTTGTTTTCAAAAAGTCGAAAGGTCATGTTGAGTTGCTCAGCTTTCTCAGAGGGAAATTCGTGGTTTTTGTTCCATTCCCGACATAAGTACTCAGCTAGACCCACTCGAAATGAGGAATTACTCCGTTCCCAAAGATTTACAAGATATTTTCTCCATCGTTGGTCAACAAAATATTCATTCCCTAAACTTGGTTTTTGTTTGGAATCATCCCAGAAAGATTCCATCTTAGGATGAACAAAGGTTAAGGCGTAATTTCCATCCCAAAGCTTTGTTCTAAATTCAAACCATCCAGAATCTTTCAAGGGATAAGGCGCGAACATTCCCCAGTATTGATCAAGATGAAGATAGAGCATTGCTTTACGAATGGGTTCATACATAGCTTTTTTTTGATAGCTCAAAATATTCCAGGCAATAACAGCAGCTAAAAAGGGCATAGCCATCCAAGCAAAACGTGCTTCTTTGGAGGAAAACTTTAGAGCAAATGATTTTTTAATTTCAGGCCATTTAAATTTCAAAATTACTTCATCCCATGTTTCGGTAGGTAAAAGAGCAAAAAGGCACGCACAAGCAATCCAAGGAAAAAGAGCAAGATCAAGGACAGCCCCAAGACCAATGTGAAAGAAAACAAATAGTAAAATTCCTATTGTTCTTAAATGACCCGAAAAGAAAAATAAAAAAGCTCCAAAGAGTTCCAGGATATAAACAGATTTCGTGAGAAATTTAAGACCTTCGGGAAAGTGAGTCATCCACTTTCCAAAAGGAGTGACAAAAGCTTCGAGTGAAAGAGCAAAGCCCGAAGCGGTTCCCTCGGGCCACCATTCAATACCTGTTTTTAACATGGCAGAAGCAAAATAAAGAAGAAACATTTGAATAGGAAGTGTGAGGTAAGCCCACGATTGAATGGTGGGATTCTTGAGCTCAGAAAGTTTTTTGTATCCACTGTCGTGAGAAAGTACTTTTGAAACGGGTAAAAAAAACATCCAAAATAAAATACATCGTAAAAGGACATCTCCGCCATCAACGACAAGAGGATTCCGAAAGTGAAGAGAGATAGTCAGAAGCCACGTTAAAAAAATAGAAAAACGAGTTTTCCAACCAATCATCATGCAAAAAGAAGAGAGAAGAAGAAGAAAAAGAAGAAAAAAAGACCAACTAGCGTGTGGATTTAGGCACTGCAGACAAAGACCAGTTGGAGGGTAGAGTTTTTGCAAAAGACTAAGTCCAAGCGTTCCTTCTTCTGTGTAGTGAGCTTGAAAGTTTTGAAAGCGAAAAACTGTGTCGAGCATCACAAGCAAGCCCAAGAGAATTCGTGAAATAGACAATGAGCGCAAGTCGAGTTTCATGTGGCTAAAACTCAGTTTATTCTAAAGATAATTTCAACCAAAGATTACTTTATCGTCCAGAAAATGTTTTCTTGACGCGTTCAATTTCTTGCCAAGTTGAGGGAAGCTCGCCTGTTAAGTTTTCGGGAGCTTTTCATGGTTTTATGTTTGGGTTTTGGTTTTTTACAATTTTATTATGAAATTGATTTAGAATAATATCGCGGTCATATTTTAGAACAGATTTAAAGCCGTTTTGACCCATTTTAAAAATTTCATTGGGGTTTTTGTAAAACTTTAGGACTGCCTCAACTTGAGCTTTTGTATCGTCAAAGTTAGTAATTATTCCACATTCATTTTTTTGAATAAACGTAAATAACTCTGAATCAGGGTCGGCTGCAATTAGTAGAGGTTTTGATTTTGCCATAATTCCAAGTAATTTGGAAGGAAAGAAAACATTCCCAGTTCCAGATCGTTGAGAAACATAAGAAATATCTAAATCTTCAAGCATCTCAAAGTACTCATGTTGACTTAAAAAAGAAATAAAAGTCACGTTTATTAAGGATAAATCTTTTGAAATTTCTATCAGTCTGTCTTTATCGGCACCATCTCCAATGATTAAAAAATGAATTGCTGGTTCATTTTTTAGTTCAGCTGCAATTTTTAATAAGGAATCTATGCCTTGTTTTATTCCGAGGTTGCCTGCGTATGCGACAAGAAATTTATTGTTTAAGTGTTTGAACTTAGATCGAAAATTTCCTTTTGGTATTGGAGCGGATGCCTTTTTAACGTCTATCCAATTATAGAAGATTTCTAGTTTGTCTTTTTCAATACCCCTTCGAACTAAACTTTGGCACATTCCATTAGTAATCGTGGCTATCCAACTACTATCACGATAAATGAAGTTTTCTATATGAGTTATTGTTCGAATTATTGAAATATTTTTGATCATTCCAAGGGATTGAGCGGCTTCAGTAGGCATGTCTTGTATGTGGGTTATTAGCTGGCATCTCCAAATTTTTCGAAAAAAAACGCCAACTAGGCCGAGGGTAATCGGAGGTGATATTATAATTATACAATCTTGCCGCCCGGCCCTTAGGAAGTTCAAAAAAGCAAAAAAAGAAAATGATATTTCATGTAAAATTCTTTTAATTGTTGTGACGAATTTAGGAATATAAAGATAGCCTCTTAGTACTTTGACACCCTGAAAAACCTCTTTAGCAAATAATTTTCTTGAATCCTCAGGGCGTTTTTTCCATTTAGGATAATATGAAAATCCTGTAACAACTGTAACTTCATGTCCCTTTTCTACGAGAAAAACAGGTAAGTCCGTACTGTAAAGTGCTATGCCGCTGTGATCAGGCGCAAAGTTAATACTTGAAACTAATATTTTCATGTAAAAAGGGTTCCTCGTTTTAACCAAGAATCATGAATTTCCTGAAAAATAGTTTTTAAATCTTTAGTGATAGTCCAGCTTGGGTAGTGTTCTTTCATTTTTTCAAGATTGGAATAATAGCATATATGATCGCCAATCCTGTTTTGTGCGTGATACTCGTATTTCATTGGTTTACCGGATATCTCAGAAATTAGTTGAAAAGATTCTAAGATTGAAATCGCATTCTTTTTACCTCCTCCAAGATTGTAGACTTCGCCTTTTCTTGGATTTTCAATAAAATAATTCATAAATTGTGTGACATCATAGCTGTGAATATTGTCTCGAACTTGTTTTCCTTTGTATCCATATATTTTATAGACTCGTTCTTCTAAATTACTTTTGATTAGATAGCTTAGGAAACCATGAAGTTCTACGCCGCTATGGTTGGGTCCTGTTAAGCAGCCGCCTCTCAATACACAAGTAGGCATATTAAAATATCTGCCGTATTCTTGGACCATAAGATCACCAGCAACTTTGGAGGCTCC
>JBILWH010000177.1:0-4063 GCA_044370015.1 Bdellovibrionota bacterium
ATAAAATTACCAACATGGACATGGCCAGGCAATCAAACGGAACCTAATAATTTAGCTATTCAAAACAACCAAGACCCCCTGCACTATATTGATCTAGGCGCTGCATATATGGCATTTGATATCGCACAAGCCTATTTTATGCTTGGTAATAAATTAAACGATTCACTGAGAGCTAATATAGTCAGTACACTTAACTCACGAATATTTAATCCATTAGAAAAAAAACTCAGTAATATAAATGTAGGTTGGGGCGCTGCATCTCAGTGGTTCATAGTATCCAAAAACAACTGGAACGCTTTCTGCCTAAGTGGAGCCGTAGGAGCCGCCCTGGCTGTTTTAGATGCACGAAAATTGGATTCAACAAGTGGCAATTATTTCATAGACGAAATCATATTAGAAAAAAGAGCCAAATTTGCTGCGGCAGCAAATTATTACCTTCAAAACTACTACGATAGTTTTAGCAGTGATGGTTATTCTTCTGAAGGCGCTAGTTATTGGAGCTACAGTATGGGTCCACTCATATTGTTAAGGGAAAGCCTATTTACAAACACACATAGCAATTTTGATCTGTTTAATCCTCAAGATAATAAATTGAGAAATAAAATTAAAGAAATGCTTTTGATGAATCATAAATTGAACATGGTAAAAGGTTTTGAAAATAAAGCATCATTTGGTGACGCACTATTTTCTAATTCAACAAGTTTCGCCTTAGCCTATTCAAGTAGCTTTTTTAACTCTTTTGATAAGACAAATATTAAAAATCTTGGAATGATAGGAGAGAGCCCAGGACTTCCTCAGCTTTCTACAATCCTTTTTAAATCTAGTGATCCAAATACAGCCTATGGCAAACAAACTCCAAATTCTCAGATTCAAGATTTTAATTTAGGCATCAGAAGTTTTTTTGTGAACCCAACAGGAGTTCTGGTCTCAAGACCAAGTTCTAATTCTCTTTATAATCTTGGTGTTACAATCAAAGCTGGGGGAAACGACACCCACAACCATAGTGACGTTGGTTCTTATTCAATTGCATTTGATAAAGAACAGCCCGTAGGCGATGTTGGAAGAGGAAGCTACACTTCAAGAACATTTGGCAGTGATCGCTTTAACATTAAATGGATAAGCTCTTACGGACATCCTGTTCCCGTGATTGACGGTAATTTGCAATTTAATTCTCAAGCAATTGAGCCCAAAGTATTATCAACAAAATTTACTGATACAACAGACGAAGTATTGATTGACATGAAAGACGCATACGCTTGCCCAGCACAAGAATCTGATAATTGGAAAAAAACATACAAAAGCTGCCCAAACAATTTAAGTTCGTCATCATTAACTTTGACAAGAAAAATGATTCATAATCGAAATCCTCAAAACATTTCAATTATCGATAATTTTAGCTTCACTGATAAAAGTAGATCATTTGAAACTGCCATTACAAGCTTGAATAGTAGCTGCATTATCAATAGTAATAATATTTACTTTTTAAAAAATGGAAAATTCTTAAAAGCGACAATTCTTTCTGAAACCCTTACAGGTACAAGCAGAAAAGCTTTTCCTTTTTCTCTTAAGCCCGAAACTATTACTGATGACGGTCTTACTTTTAATCGAATTGGTATTAAAGCTAAAGATCTACTAAAAAATGGAGCTATTTCCGTAAAATACGAACCCATAGTCAGCATTCCACTTCAAGAATTGAACTACAATAATTATGATATTTATTTAACTTCAAATAAAGGCAAGCTAGGCATAATTCCTCTCACTAGAAATACGAAAGCGACTTCCTACTCGATAACTTCTGTTAGTCCTGAAAAATTTAAAGCCGCATTAAGCGTAGATAATAAAAATGGCACACTAACGGTTGATACCAATTCAACACTTTTCATACCCTTAGAAAGCAACAACAAATTCAGCGTTCAAGTATCAGAAATAGAAACAAATACTACCAACTCATCAAGTCCCCTAAAGTCTGTTAAAAAAACTGTGACAATAGTTTTAAAATAATTTTTTGTATAAAAGAATTTTGCTCACCCCGAACCAACGTTCAGTAATTGGGGCAAGCAAAATGCATTATACAAGAATTAACGCATACAGTCAAATGATATGCGGTTAAAATTAGCTTTCAAGTATTTGTTTTTATTGAGATTTAAAGAATTAAAGCAGAAGATCGCGGCAATTAACTTGTGCAGCTTTAAAGTCAAATCTCTTTAGAAATCCCTTAAAAAGCTCCATCTTAGAAGGCTCTTTATCATGAACGCCTAATTCAACCAAAACTTCTTCGAGATTCTTTCGAGCCACTCTCGGACGTCGCACATCAGGATCGTGAGTCATCCTCAAGACATCGATTATTTTCTTCAAATCCCAATCTTTTTCTTTAGAAAACATCATCACCGCAGCTAACTTTGCACGCTCATTTGTTTTGATTTCGCTTAATAAAACATTAAACCAATCCCAGTCTGCAGGATTTCGACTTATGTAGCGAGCCTCCACAAAAGATCTTAGAACTTGAAACTGATCAAAGGTTTTTACATCATGAATAATCTCAAGAGGAATTTCATAATTTTGCAAAATCCTACGACTTAAATTCTTTTCAACTGTTGGACTTTTAATCGTGTAATCCTTCACTGGATTTAAACTTTTATCATCCATCCACGAGTAGAGAAGTCTTTGAATGTTTTTTGTTTCCCTCAAACGTCTATCGAATTTTTTTTCGAGAGGATACTCCTGAAGCAAAAGAAGATTCTTTGTCCGAGCAACATCTTCCCTTACTCCGTACAAAGGCTCTAAAGGGAACTCAGGCTGAAAAAGTCCCGTACTTGGAGGCCTAATAGTGGAAAGAGTTTCACTGATCATATTTAAACGAACCTTTGAATTAAAAAGCTTTAAATAATCAATGGGCCTTTCTATCTCATGCCCATATTCGTAGATAAGAAAAGAAAACTCCGGGAGTTTAAAGCGAATTGAATCACGCAAGGCTTTTCTTTCTTCTATGTTGTCTGAAACTTTTTCAAGTTCTTTGATCTTTTCTTGAATAACGATCAATTCATTTTCTAGATCTTTTATTCGCTCAACGAGAGGTCGGTGAGACTGAGCAAGTGCAAAATTAAAAAAAACAAAACTTAAGATTCCTAAAAGCAGAGATTTCATTGGGATTATTCTCGTATCATAAAACGTCTCGTATATCTCGAGAAATTGCGATATCCCAAGTTGAACGAAGGCTCTTCAAAGCCTCCTCATTTCGAGGATCAAGCTTTAAAACCTGCTGCCAGCTATTTTGAGCCGACGTAACTTGTCCTAACTCAAAATAAATCTTAGCCGATAATGAGTGTCCCTCTACCCATCGAGGGTTGGCATTTAGCGTCTCTCGAAGCAACTTAATGGCTTCAAAACTCTTTTGCGATCGATGATACATTTCAGCCGCCTTAAAAGCGGCTTGAGGATGAGCAAACCAATGAAAAGACTTCTTAAAATGTTCCGCTGCTTCTGCAAATAATTTTACAGTTTCATAGGCCGTCGCAACTTCAAACTCCGCACGAGCCAAGTGGTTTTTTTGCTCAGGACTCAAAATATGAAAGGTATCTTCCTTGAAAGCCCCTTGAGTTTCAGGGGCTTGTGTTGGCAAATCATTTCGAGAATGATCCGCAAAATATTTTTTTGCCTCTTCGCAATCAGGCTCAAAATCAAGAACACGATTATAGGCGTAAGCTGCACGATCCAATTTTCCAAGCGCCATAGAGGAACGAGCAAGCCACTTAAAGCCAATACTTTTTTGAGGAGCGTATTTAAGCAGTTCTTTTGCCCAATGCTCGACACTCGGCCAGTTTTTTTCTTCTACAGCCTCGTGAATTCTTAAGCCTAAATGTTTGATCAGGTCACTCATTTTTAATTCCCTATAGAGAACATTCTACCGACTTTCCCGGCCCTTTTGGAATCATTCCTAAAGAGAGAAAACAAGAATTCTGACGCCTTAAAAGATTACTCAGCGCTTTTTTGATCTTTCAATGCCACTTCAAGCTCTTTCCATAGTGCCTGGGCAGGCTCGTAGTTTTTAAGATCTTTGTATTCT
>JBILWH010000176.1:0-4063 GCA_044370015.1 Bdellovibrionota bacterium
CCAGACCTGGATGAAGAAATTTAATAGTCTATAAAAAGTAGAATAAGGACATTAAGACTACAGACTTATTTAGGAAGCATTCTTTTTTAAAAATAAAAATAGCTGATCTAATCTCTTTTTAATTTGAGCTTCATTCAAATTGCTCCTTGGATCAAACAAGTCGCCTAGTTTAGGCCTAATAAGTAAATAAGCTAAATCATCTTTAGTTACATTAGAAATAATTTTCTTTGAGAAACTATCTATTTTAATAAAATCTGAATCAGCAATGAAAGCACGGGTTTCATCTAGAACGAAATACTTCTCAACACTATCGAAAAAATCTTGTGCATAAACACCTTTTTGAAGGTTATCAAAATCGGAAAAATACAAATCATTTTTTGTATTTAACCATATGTTAGAAGGATGAAGATCCCCGTGTATATTCCCAACCTTAAAATCAAGTACCATCAAACGATTTATTAAAAACTTTTCTAAAAGATCCAAAAGCGGATGCTCATTAATTCGTTTTTTTATTTGCACATAACCTCTTTCAAACCAATTCTGATAGGTCTTAAAGGGATGACTAGCCAAATCTAGATTTTTAATATTTTCATGGAGCTCATTTAAACAAGATAACAGTCGGTCTATAGAAATAGCTGAATCTAAGAAAGATGTATGCTCTATGAAGGGATAAATCATTATAGGCTTAGATGAGATATGTTCACAATAAAGACCATCTTTCGAAATCAAAGGAAGAACTGTCATATAGAGCTTTGATTTGACTTTACTTAATTGGCAATAAACTTGATTAAGGTTTTCTTCTATGGAGTGCTTTGGAATCTCTTTGTAAAAATAGACTCCGTCTTTACAATTTAATTTTAATAATAAGTTATCAAAGCCAGGGTCCTTTCTCACAAAACTTTCGACACTAGAAATTTTGATATTGTACTTAATCTCAAGCTCAGAAACGATTAAGGTTCTATTTTCCATGCTAACAAACATTAGGATATGCCTTAACTGAAATTAAAAATAGATTACTGTTTTTTATTTGGTGGGCCCAGAGGGACTTGAACCCCCGACCAAGAGATTATGAGTCTCCTGCTCTAACCAACTGAGCTATAGGCCCAAAGCTTGTAAAAAATACGAGCTGTGAATTTATAAACTACTTTTGAATAGGGCTTGAAACAAGCCCCTCTGCTTATACAAAAAAAACAAAAAATATTAAAAGCTAACTTTCAACAAAAGTCTTCAAGCGCTTCGAACGACTGGGGTGACGAAGCTTACGCAAAGCCTTTGCCTCGATTTGTCGAATACGCTCACGTGTGACCGAGAAATCTTGTCCCACTTCTTCCAAAGTGTGATCAGAGTCTTCCCCAATTCCAAATCGCATACGAAGTACTTTTTCCTCACGAGGAGTAAGCGTTGCAAGAACTTTTCGTGTTTGCTCAGACAAGTTGAGGTTAATCACCGCTTCACTTGGATTGATCACACTCTTATCTTCGATGAAATCTCCCAAGTGAGAATCTTCTTCTTCACCAATAGGTGTTTCCAAAGATATAGGTTCTTTTGCGATTTTGAGAACTTTTCTTACCTTTTCAACAGGTAATTCCATTTTTGCTGCAATTTCTTCAGGAGTGGGCTCACGACCAATTTCTTGCATCAAATAACGGCTTGTACGAACAAGCTTGTTAATCGTTTCGATCATATGCACAGGGATACGAATTGTACGAGCTTGGTCGGCAATGGCACGAGTAATCGCCTGACGAATCCACCAAGTCGCGTAAGTTGAAAACTTATATCCACGACGATATTCGAATTTATCGACAGCCTTCATCAAACCGATATTTCCTTCTTGAATCAAATCCAAGAACTGAAGACCACGGTTTGTGTATTTTTTAGCAATACTTACAACTAAGCGAAGGTTAGCCTCGACAAGTCGAGCTTTTGCTTTATCAGCCTTTCTTTCACCATCGACAATGGTTTCGTACATGTGGCGAAGCTTATCGACTGTAAGACCTGATTCTGTTTCAACATCCACCAAGCGTTGCTCTTGTTCTTGAACAAGCTTCACAAGCGGCTCAATGTCTTCCCAAGAACGACCACCTGCTTGTTTGTAAGCTTCTAAGCGAGTCGCAGGATTATTAAATTTTTGCTCAAGAGATAAAAACTCATCAAGTGAAGCACAACGAACTTTTCCAAGCTCTCGAGTCAACGTGCGCTCAACATCTTCAATGATTTGAACGTAACCCTTCATTCTTCCGACGATACGGTTGATCGTTTTACGGTTGAAGGAAATGTCTTTAAAAGCTTCAAACATTCTCTCACGAGCTTCTTGAAGTTCTTTTTGTTTTGCGTTTCCACCAGTGAGAAGCTCTTCGAATTCTTTTACCTTATCAATCGCAAACAAAATTCTGCGCTTGTAATCTTCCTCGTCGATATCATTTGCTTCTTCATCTTCATCGAGACCACGCACGACATCGCGCACACGAATCTTTCCGTTACGAATTCTTTCACCAATTTGAAGAACTTCTTGAATACCGATTTGTGAATTTAAAACAACGTCAATGACTTCTGCTTCACCTTCTTCAATTTGCTTGGCGATTTCTACTTCGCCGTCTTTTGAAAGAAGGGGGATGCTTCCCATTTTTCGTAAGTACAAACGAACAGGGTCATTGGCGCGAAGAGCATCGTCACCAACTTCTTCAGCAAAACTGCTTTTCTCTTCTGAGCCATCATCCATTTCGGCAGCATCACGCTTGGCTTGCTTAACCCGCGCTTTACCCTCTTCTTCTGTTTCGACAAGTTCAATTTCTTTTTGGCCTAAAAAATTAAGTGTATCTTCTATCGCACCCGCAGCACTCATTTGAGCAGGAAGAGTTTTATTAATTTCTTCAATTGTTAAATAGCCCTTTTCACGACCTCTTTCATAAAGCACTTTCCAAATAGCTTTGATTTCTTTTTTTGAAATAGCTTTTACAGGAGCTACTTTTTCAGCTGGAGCTTTTGCTGCAACTTTTGTAGTTTCTTTGACAGCTGCTTTGGAAGCGCTCTTTGGAGTAACTGCTTTTTTTGCAACCACTTTTTTCACAGGAGCTTTCGGCGCTGCCTTCGCTTTAGGAGCTGTTTTCTTTTCAACTTTTTTAGAAGTTTTTGAAGCAGCAGAGATTTTATTTGCTTTTACTTTTTTTGGTTCTTTTTTTGCTTTTGTTTTAGAGGCCATTTTGTACTCCTAGTTTTAACAGGTCATAGCTAAAATGAAAATTTTTTTAATTCTTCAATCTCTTTTCGAAGGTCTTGGATCTTCTGCAAGATTTGGGCCGTTTTGTCGTCATTTGATGAAATTTTTAAATCCAAAGTCAGGCGACGGATAAAACCCTGCTTTTCAACACTCAAAATTTGAAGACAAAGCTCTTTTAGAAGCTTTTTGTAGTCACGAAAGCTTGTGATATCTCCCTCAAGATCAGCTTCCATCGTTGATCGAGCAATCAAAGCCCCATTTCCCGATGCTTCCAGTTCTTGCTGAAAGAGTACGACATCAAAAGCAGCTCCTGAAATCGCCTTCAAAAACGCATCCTTATAGGGGCTTCCCAAAAAAGTATCCTGAATTTTTGAATACTCTGCCCACGACTTCATGTCCTTCCAAATTGACCCGTGGCGAAGAAGCAAAACCGCAAGATCTTCAAAATAAGTATCAATCTGTGTGGCGTTCACAGCTCTTGGCTTTTGAGTCACCAGAGCTTCCATCTGATCTAGCTTGCTTTCCGCTTTTGAAACAGGCGATTGAGTTGCGCGAACTTCGCTAAAATGAGTCGCAAGCTGAGTTTCCGTCAGATTCAAAATGGGCGAAAGGCTCTTAATCCAAAGGCGCTTATGCGCAGGGCTTTTCAACAAAAGCCATAATTCTTCCAAGCGATGAACAATCTGAAGAGAATTGAGCCCCTTATCTTTGCACTCATCAACGATTGTGCGCGCCCACCACTCCATTCCCTCAAGGGATTTTTGAAGGCCTTTCAATATCTCAGAATTTTCTAACTCAGAACTTCCTTTGTTTTTATAAAACTGACTCAGCCATTCATCGGGATCT
>JBILWH010000178.1:0-4058 GCA_044370015.1 Bdellovibrionota bacterium
AAAATGTGTTGCCCGCTTTAAAAGCTTTGAGGAAGTTTGGGATTTTATATTTGATCGAAAAACATTTTCTATAGAAAAGAAGGATTCTTGTTTTTGCGAAGAGAGTGATCCCATCGTGGCTCAGGGGCGAGATTATGAAAAGTTTTGGCTAGAGGTGGCGGCCAAGGCGAGAGTTCCTGTCTTGTTGATGGGAGCTCCAGGTATTGGAAAAACTTATCTTGCACGCTGGGCTCAGTCTTTACTTGAAGAGCCTCAGGGAAAACTTCGAGAAGAAATCAACCAAATTTGGACGTTGTCAGGAAAAGCAAGATATCCACGAATTCCCTTGCAGATCCCTCATGCGCGTTCGCATTTATCTGAGTTTGTAGGAATGAGTCGTATGGATGTTCCTCGTCCTGGGATTTTTTCTTTAGCCCACGGAGGACTACTTATTTTAGATGAATTTCCGGAGCTTTCTCGGGATTGTCGTGAGATTTTACGAAACATTATCGATGAAAAAGAAGTTCGCAAAAATTCAAAAGCTGGATTCATATCTTGGCCTGCAGACTTTTGGTTAATTTTAACGGCCAATCCTTGCGCGTGCGGCATGGCCAGAGGTGATGACTTGTCTGATTGTCGTTGCCCAGAAAGTTCTCGTTTAAAATATATTGCACGTTTTTCAGGCCCTCTTTTGGATCGCATAGGTATGAAGCTTTTTATGACAAAAGAGGAAAGGGGCTTGCCGGAGTTTTTGAAAGACCCAAAAAATATCAAAGAAAATCATTATCATCCAAATCAAGAAGGAAACGCTCGTCAGGGTGAGATTTGTTTAAGGCTTTGGACTGCCTATAGATTCATGGTTGGCGAAAGCAAAGAAAGCGTGAATTATTTTAAAAACTTTATAGAAGAGCAAAAATTATTTCAGAATCGGTGGCTTTGCCGTGTTTAAAGTTAAATCTCTACAAGCGGGCTTGCACGAGGATTGTCCTTGTGAGCAAAAAATATTTGCTAAAAGTTTTTGTGAAACATGTTTGAAAAAACTTTCCACAGCTTTTTATTCGAGATCTGTAAGTTTTTCTTTCGAAGGAATAAGGCTACTAGCAATGAGTCGTTATGAGGCTGCGATGAGAGAGTTCGTCATTAAAGCTAAGAAAACATCCTTTAATGGGTTAAATTATGCGCAAATTTCTCTACTGAAAACATTCATTGAATATTGGGGCTTTGAGGTGAGGGCTCTTGGCATCGAGGCAGTTATTCAAATTCCAGGGCATCCTTTAAGATCAAGGTGGCAAAGTGATTTACCTTGGTATCTCTCTTTAGAGTTGCAGGAGCAATTAAAAATAAAAAGACTTAATTTGCTCAAAAGAAAGCTTTTTGTGGGGGATCGTATTTCAACTTTGCAAAAAAATCTTAAGAAAGAGGAGCGAAAAAGCTTAGTTTCAAGGCAGTATTTTCTTGATAAAAATTATCAGAAATATAAAGGCTTAAAAGTTCTGCTTGTAGACGATGTATTTACGACGGGATCAACTCTTAGGGCTTGCGCCGCTTTGCTGCGAGCCAAAGGGATTCGCGTTCAGGGTGCGCTCGTTCTTGCGAAGGTAGAAAGGGAGAACTATGGTTGAAATTTATGGAGGAATCCTTCAAAACCATCATTGAACCTTTTCGAATCAAAAGTGTTGAGCCATTAAAACGCACAACTCTTGCTGAGCGAAAAGAGATTTTAAAAGAAGCTCGTCTGAATTTGTTTTTGATCAAAAGTGAAAACGTATTGATCGATTTGCTCACGGATTCAGGAACAAATGCCATGAGTGCTGAGCAATGGGCGGGGATCATGCGTGGTGATGAAAGCTATGCAGGAAGCCCAAGCTTTTTGCGTTTTGAAAAAGCAGCGCAAGATATCACAGGACACTCGGTGGTGATTCCCACTCACCAAGGCCGCGCTTCGGAAAGAATTGTTATTCAAAGTTTGCTGAAGCCAGGCCAGTATGTGCTTTCAAATACACTTTTTGATACGACTCGTGCCAATGTAGAGCACGAACAATGCAAGGTCATTGATTTACCTTGCGAGGAAGCAAGGGATACACAAGCGCAATTTCCTTTTAAAGGAAACATGAATCTGGCGCTCTTTGAGGAAAAGCTTAAAGAGCTTAAGTCTCAAGTTGGGCTTGTTGTGATGACTCTGACAAATAATTCTGGAGGCGGGCAGCCGGCTGATCCAGAAAACGTGGGGGCTGTGGCAAGACTATGCAAAGCCTACAAAATTCCTTTCATGATTGACGGATGCCGTTTTGCTGAGAATGCCTATCTTGTTAAAAAACGAGATTCTCGATACGCAAATAAAACAGCCAAGCAAATTGCTCTCGATCTTTTTCAGTTAGCAGATGTGATTACTATTTCTGCAAAAAAAGATGGAGTGGCAAATATTGGTGGAATTATTTGCACCAAAAATGAAGAGTGGGCTCAGGGGTTTCGTAATAATTTGATTCTTACAGAAGGCTTTCCCACTTATGGCGGACTTGCCGGTCGAGATCTAGAGGCGATCGCTATCGGAATGTATGAGGCGTTGGACGAGGATTATTTGCAATATCGTATTCGATGCATCGAATACATGTGCGAAGGACTGAGAAAGTTAGGGGTTCCTATTGTCGAGCCTGCGGGTGGGCATGCAATCTATGTAGATGCTCGTAAGTTTTTATCTCATATTGAGCCATCTCAATTACCTGGACAGGCTTTAGCGGTGGCTCTTTATGAAGCGGGTGGCATTCGAAGCTGTGAAATTGGGACTTCGATGTTTGGAAAAATCGTGAATGGAAAAATTGAACCTGCAAGGCAAGATCTTGTTCGCTTGGCAATTCCTCGACGTGTGTACACGCAATCACATTTTGATTATGTGATTGAAGTCTTTTCAAAAATTGTAGAACGCAAAAAAGAAATGAAAGGGATGAAGTTTAGTTACAGGCCTGAAGCCTTACCGCACTTCACCTCTCATTTTGACTGGATCTAGTTTTTTAAGTTTTTACTTTTCTTGCTGAGGCGTTGCCGATCCTGTTTTGATCAACAAGCGCATAATATCTTCCCAGAGATCATGTTCTTCAGGAGCAATCAAAGACAAGGCTTGCCCGGTGCTTCCCGCTCGACCAGAACGACCAATGCGGTGAATGTAATCTTCTGCAACTTGTGGCAAGTCGTAGTTGATCACATGTCCAATGTCTGCCACGTCAATTCCACGTGCTGCCACATCAGTTGCAACAAGGATTCTGGATTCACCATTTCTAAAAGCTTCGAGAGCGGCTCGGCGTTGCCCTTGTGTGCGATCACCGTGCATTTGCTCTACCTGCATTCCAAGTGAAGTTAAAAAGCGAGATAGTTTGTGAGTGCGCGATTTTGTACGCGTGAAAACAATGATGCTTCCTTCACGCTTTCTGATTTCGTTGATAAGAGTGTCGTTTTTTGCAAGTTTAGAAGTTGTTTTGAAGGTTTGTTTTACAGAAGCGGCTGCTTTTGAAACACTTCCCACAGCAATTCGAAGAGGCTCAACAAGAAACTTTTTTGAAAGTTGATCAACGTTTTTATTCCACGTAGCAGAGAAAAGAAGGTTTTGTCTTTTTTGTGGAACGAACTTTTCAATTTCGGCCAACTGAGGCGCAAAGCCCATATCGAGCATGCGGTCAGCTTCATCAAGAACAAGGATTGAACAATTGTCGAGCTTGCATTTGCGCCGTTTTAAGTGATCAAGCAATCGACCAGGAGTTGCCACAATCAAACGATAATCTTTTGCGAGTGCTTTGATTTGTCGATCCATCGGGGAACCACCTGTGACTGTCACGCAACGATATTCGGGCATAGTTTCTGTGAGAGTTCGCCAAAAAGTTCCAATTTGCTGAGCAAGTTCACGAGTGGGCGCTAAGATGAGTCCGGTCGCCTGAGGGTTTTTGATAAATTCTGTAAGAATGGGCAAACAAAAAGCTGCTGTTTTACCAGTACCCGTTTGAGCACATGCCACAAGATCTTTTCCTGCTAAGACTTCTGGAATACTTTTCGCTTGAATCGGAGTGGGCTTTTCAAAGGCCATTCGCTTT
>JBILWH010000282.1:0-4015 GCA_044370015.1 Bdellovibrionota bacterium
ACGCCTTGGTCTTCTATGGCCAGAGAACGAGAACGTTCGCTCGCAGGACTTGCCTGAAACATGGCACGATGCGGCGCAATTCTATTGGGGCCGTCCCGCAGCATGGCACGCTGGCATCAGTCTTTTCTCATCGCGCTCATTAGGTGTGCCTCTGCCACGCCACCGGGTTCAGGACATTGACACACCTGAGGATTGGGAACGAGCTGAAGCGCTAGCACCGACGCTGCTGGGTCCAATGAGACGCTCCCTCCAATGAACACCGTCTTGTTTCGTGCCGATGCCTCTGACGCTCTGGGCGGCGGCCACTGGGCGCGCTGCGGCGCTCTTGCAACCGCGCTACGGCACCGCGGTTTTCGGACCCTCCTTGCTGCACGCCCCCCGACCAACGGCCTAACACCATCGCCGCCCTGCGGCATGGAGATCCATTGGCTGAAATCTTCGGAACGCAATTCGTTGGCTGATGCCGACGAGTGCGTCGCACTCGTCGAGACCACAGGTGCCGGCCATATCGTCGTCGACCACTACGGACTAGATTGCATCTGGGAGAGTTGGGTGCGACGCGCTTGCCCTGATGCGAGAATGATTGCTCTTGAGGACCTGCCAAATCGCCACCACAACGCGCACCTGTTGCTTGCACCAGCTGGCAGCGAATTCGGGGAAGAGTTTCGACCCTGGCTTGCACCGGATACCTGTTACCTTGGCGGCCCAAAATTCGCCCTTTTACGGCCAGAATTTGCTTTGGTCCGGCCCGAGGCGTTGATTCTACGCGCCTCTGCGCCGATGAAGACCAAAGCGTTGAAGGTATTGATCGCCATGGGCGCGACCGACCCGGACGGGCTCTCGCTAGACGCCCTCGCCGGCGCCAGAGCCTCCGGAGTTGCCGGATCCATCACAGTGGTACTTGGCTCCGCCTCACCCATCATCAAGCGCGTGCACTCCGCCGTGACCGCAGACCCTGAGGCCCGCCTTATTGTTGACGAGATGGAAATGGCGGCCCTCATGACCCTTTGCGATCTTGGAATCGGCGCCGCAGGCGGCACGAGCTGGGAACGCTGTGCCGTCGGTCTGCCTGCCCTCGCTGTCTGTGTCTCGACAAACCAGGCCGAGGTAGCCGCGAGACTCGACAAGACCTCTGCTGCGCTGGTCATCCAAGGACCACGTCCATCTGTCCAAGAGTATGCCGACGGTTTGCGCGCACTCGCCGAACCGTCCACCCGTCTAGGTATCTCCCGCAATGCGGCGGCATTGTGCGACGGAGCAGGCGCCCAGCGCGTCGCGGAACATCTGCTTACCGCTTTGACCAATCCTTAATGAAAGTCAACGACCACACCCTAGGAGCCGGCAATCCAGCATTCCTGATCGCCGAGATCGGTATCAACCACAACGGGGACCTCGATCTCGCCCGTGCAACAATCGACGCTGCGATCGAAGCCGGCGCCGATGCGGTCAAGTTCCAGAACTACGAGACGCAAGACTTCATCAGCGACCGTAACCTGACGTTCACCTATCGCAGTCAGGGGCGGGAAGTCATCGAAAGTCAGTACGAGATGTTCAAGCGCTTCGAGCTGAATGAAAAAATGCTTGAGGCCATCGCTGCCTACTGTGCCGCCCGAGGCACCGTGTTCCTCAGCACACCTACAGCGGAACGTGGCGTCGCAGCACTCCAGCGCGCAGGCTGCCCTGCCCTGAAGAACGGCTCCGATTTTATCGGCCATCTGCCTCTCATCGCCGCGATGGCTCGAACAGGACTTCCCACACTGATTTCAACCGGCATGGCGACCGAGGACGAAATATCCGAGGCTGTCGCCGCATTCCGCTCGGCCGGTGGCGTAGATCTGGTTCTTCTGCACTGCATCTCGGCTTATCCGGCGCCCGCCGACTCGGTCAACCTCCGAAAACTTGCCACAATCAAGGAACGCTTCGGCTGCCTTGTGGGGTTCAGCGACCACACCGAGGGACATGAAGCCGCCGCACTGGCAGTCGCATGCGGCGCGTGCGTCGTCGAGAAGCACTTCACACTCGATCATGACCTGCCGGGACCAGACCACTGGTTCTCAAGCACTCCAAGCGAGTTTGCAGCACTGGTGAGGTCTGTGCGTCGCACGGAATTGATGCTCGGCTCTGCCGCGCTGGAACCTGCCGGTGTTGAGGCGGCGAGCAGAATGGATTACCGACTATCATGCGTCGCCGCAACCGACCTTGCGGCTGGCTCGTTGATCTCGCCCGCCACGCTGGCGTTTCAACGCCCCGGGCATGGCTTGGCTCCGCGCGATGCCGTGCAACTGCATGGGCGACGGCTTCGGATCGGCATCCGACAGGGCGAAGTCATACAGATGGCACACCTTGCATGAACGCGCGTCCTCATCTGCAACTCCGACCCGCCGTCGCGGCTGATGAGGCTCGGCTACTGACGTGGCGCAATGACCCTTGGATCCTCGCCCTCGGCTCACTCAACCGGAATGTGACTGCCGACGAGCACCATGTTTGGTTTGCCAAACGCATCACCAACGCGAGACACCCGATCTGGGTCATCGAAATCGCGGGCGAGCCGGCAGGCATGGTTCGCCTAGATCCCTGCTCGGACCCCACCGTGGCAAAGGTATCACTCTACCTGATCAGAGCCCACTGCGGACAGGGTCACGGCAGGAAGGTGCTCGCACTCACGGCGGAAGCCGCAACCAACCTAGGCTATCGGGAACTCCACGCATCGGTGCGTCAGGACAACGTACGGTCGCAGCGAGCGTTTCTGAGTGCTGGCTATCTGATGGAGGCTCCGGGTGAACCCGAATTGACTATGCGACTGTCGCTTGATGACGCGACCGCTGCCAGACCGGTGTCCATCGACAAACCAAGCCCATCCGCCCATGATGTTGCAACGTCAGTCTAATGTGCCGCATAACCGTCTCACCTTTTCGGTAGAGGAGGAGCAGGCCGTGCTGCGAGTGATCCGCTCTGGCCGATGGTCTCAGGGAGAGGAAGTCCTTGCGCTTGAGACCGAGATCGCCGGGGTGGCAGGGGTGTCCAACGCAGTTGGCGTGGGTTCCGGCCTTGGGGCACTGCGCCTGGCGCTCTTGGCACTCGGCACGGCCCCTGGAAGCCGAATAGGTGTGCCGGCGTACTCATGCGTCGCCCTCGCCAACGCCGTTCTCGCGCTCGGCGCGGTCCCCGTGCCACTCGAGGTAGAGCCTGAGACGTGGGTGCTCTCCAAGGCATCTGTCGCAGCCGAGATTGCCTCCGGTCGAGGGCTACACGCGGCGCTTGCCGTTCATACCTTCGGTTGCCCCGCACCGGTGGCCGAGATCGAAACGCTTGGCATACCCGTGATCGAGGACTGCTCCCACGGGTTCGGTCTTGAGCCCCTCGGTCGGCTAGGCCGCATGGCTATCCTTTCGCTCCACGCCACCAAACTGCTCGGTGCAGGGGAAGGCGGTATCGTGCTCACCAACGATGACTCGCTCGCGGATCGGGTCCGATCCGCGCGCGATTACGCAGACAAGGTTCCTGCCTCATGGCGGCTCAACGACCGTATGACCGACTTGACCGCGGCTCTTGCGCGCTGCCAACTGGCCCGGCTGCCCAAGACAATCGTCCGGCGCGCAGAACTCGCTGCACGCTATCACATGCTGCTTTCCGGTGCCGGTTGCATGCTACCGGCTCTGGCGGACCGCAGAGTCTGGTATCGTTACGCGGTCTCCACCGCCGACGCCGAACCGCTAATGACGCAATTGGCCAATAGTGGAATCGCCACCGCGCGCCCGGTCGAGGACTGGTGCGGAGCGAACTCAGCCGAACCCTTGGTCAGGACACCTGTCGCCGCTCGAGCCTACAAACGCCTGCTTTCACTGCCACTCTACCCGACACTCACAGAATCCGAGCAGGACCTCGTGGGCACCCACCTGGTTCAACTGCTCGCAAAAGGTTTCCCCCAATGAGCACCAACGCTCCATTCGACGCGATCGCGAACTTCTACAATCGTCGTGTCGCCGAATATGGCCACCATCCCAGAGCATGCGAC
>JBILWH010000017.1:0-11559 GCA_044370015.1 Bdellovibrionota bacterium
AAAGACGATCCCAACAGAGTTCAAATGAAAGCAACGATTCGTGAGCTTTGGAAAACTCCACTTGATTTTTCTCAAGCAACAGGGCTTGTGATTTCAAAATGGGAAGATTTGGATGAGGTTGATTCGATTAGCCGAATAAAGCAATCAGCATACGATCGGTTAGCAGAAAAATGGCTTGGAGTCGTTGCAAAAGAGTACTTTACAAAGACCAATCAATTCATTCGCGAATTCGACCCTCATCACTTAATCATGGGTGTGCGTTTTGCAAAATTTGCCAACGAAAATGTTGTGAGAGCTTCTCGAGGATTGGTAGACGTGCATTCTTTGAACTTTTATTCTGCGGATGCACGCTTTGATAAAAAAACTTTCGAAAATATTTTTACCTTGGGAGATGCGCCTATTATTATTTCTGAATTTAGTTTTTATTCTGCTCAAAACAAAAGTGATAATCAAAACTTTGTAGGCTTTAGTGGCTACGTTTCAAGTCAAAAAAATCGAGCTCTTGGATATCGAGAGTTTATGAAAAACGCAACCTCGCTACCGTATGTTTTGGGTGCCGACTGGTTTCAGTACAATGACCAACCCCCTATGGGTCGGTTTGATGGAGAAAATGCAAATACGGGATTGGTTGATATTGCGGATCGTCCTTATGTGGAACTTGTTTCGGAAATACAACATTCAAGAGATTCCTTAAATCTCTTACATTCAAAAAGTTCTCAATTAAATCAAAGTGCTCTTTGGCGAGAAAGTCCTGAGGCTTTCATAAGACCTAAGCAAAAAATAAATTATGTGGATCGTATAAATGAAAAAGATTCTTCTTGTTCAGAGATACCTAATAATTTTACGGCTCTTCTAAACGTTAAACGTTTTGAAAATATAGGATTTGATTTGCAAAATCAAAAAAAGCCTGAGGTTTTTGTACAAAAAAATATTCTCTCTACTGAGTTTTATGTAAAAGTCTACGATTTTCATTTTGATCAAAATAAATCTGTTCCAGACCTTCGTTTTACAGATCACTTGGAGTTTTTTATTTCGAGAGATCCCACAGCTTCTCATGATGTAAATTATTTTCAAGAATTTGCCCGCAGTTATTTTTTTGTGCCCGACCCTCACCTGCCTATTGGTGGTCGTTTGATTTACTTCAAAAGGCCGAGTCACAAAAAAAGTGGTTCAATCGTGAACCCTCCAAATACAAGTTTTAGCGTCTGCTATTTTTCAGATCATTATATTCTTCGTCTTGAAATTGAGGATGCTGTTTTTGGAGAGGGTCTTACGCAAAAAAGTCTATTTAGAAACAATCAAATGGGTTTTTATTTTACATCCGTGAATCGCGACAATGCCACAGAAGATCATTGGGGATCAAACCCAGAGTTTCCTCCTCATTATCATCCACTAACTTGGGGAATTTTAAATTGGTAAATTTGCCTTGTGGGCGCTGCAAAGCTAATAAGTTCTGATGATTGTTTTTGTAACAGGTGCAACAGCAGGCTTTGGTTTGGCTATGGTCAAATCATTTATTTCCAACGGAGATCGTGTCATTGCAACTGGACGTCGAAAAAATCTTCTTGATGATTTGCAAAAACAATATGGCGCTCAAATTCATGTCGCTCAGATGGATGTACAAAATCAAAAACAAGTTGAGCAAGTGATTCATGATCTGCCAGTATCCTTTCGTGAGGTGGATGTTTTGGTGAACAATGCAGGGCTAGCTGTGGGACTTGATCCCGCTCAGAAAGCTTCTATTCAAGATTGGGAGACGATGGTTGACACAAACGTGAAGGGACTTATGTATTGCACTCATGTCTTGCTTCCCGGGATGGTGGCGCGCAAAAAAGGCCATATCATTAATTTGGGATCTGTAGCGGGTGAATTCCCATACCCGGGGGGACACGTTTATGGAGCGACAAAAGCCTTTGTTCATCAATTTAGTTTGAACTTACGAGCAGATTTGCTGGGCACGGGTGTTCGCGTCACGTGCATTGAGCCGGGGATGTGTTCAGGGACTGAGTTTTCACAAGTTCGTTTTCGCGGCGATCAAAACAAAGCCGCTGCCGTTTATGAGGGCTTAGAGGCGCTGACGGCTGAGGATGTTGCAGAAACTGTGCGCTGGGTCGCAACTCGCCCCTCACATGTAAATGTAAATGTGCTCTCACTGATGCCTACCGAGCAAGCGTTTGCGGGTTTTGCGGTCCATCGAAAAAAATAAAAATTTTGACTCATTGAAATTTTCTAGACCCCTCTCTTTTTTTGACCTTTTAGCTTTATACTTTTTTATGTGAGCAAGTGTCGCCTGAGGTCATTTTGAAGCAACAAACTCAAGAAGGAATGCTTTGGAAGTGTGAGACTTCTTTACTTGAAGAGTTTAAAGATATTCTCACTCCCGAGGCGCTAAAGTTTGTAGTAGGTCTTCAGCGAAAGTTTGCCGATCAAAGAAAAAACTTGCTCGCTCGTCGAGTTGAAATCCAAAATAAGATCAACCAAGGGATCCTCCCTGATTTTTTGAACGAAACCAAACATGTTCGTGAAGCTTCTTGGCAGGTTGCCAGTATTCCTCGTGATTTAGAAGATCGTCGGGTAGAAATCACGGGTCCTGTAGATCGTAAAATGATTATCAATGCGCTCAATTCTGGAGCGCAGGTTTTCATGGCAGACTTTGAGGATTCGCATTCTCCAACTCTTCGAGGAACTCTTGAGGGGCAGAGAAATTTAAAAGACGCTGTTCGTGGTCAGATCCAATTCAAAAGCCCCGAGGGCAAAGAATACAAATTGAATCCCAAAATTGCGACTCTTATGGTGCGTCCTCGAGGGTGGCATTTGTATGAAAAAAATCTTCTTGTAGATGGGCAGCCAGTCTCAGGTGGGATTTTTGATTTTGGATTATTCTTTTTTCACAATGCGAAAGCCTTAATCGAGAAGGGGAGTGGGCCCTATTTCTATCTTCCCAAGATGGAAAGTCACTTAGAGGCTCGTCTTTGGAATGAGATTTTCAAAGAGGCACAAGATGTTTTGGGTATTCCTCGGGGCACGATTCGCGCCACGGTCTTGATTGAAACTATTTTAGCTTCTTTCGAGATGGAAGAAATTCTCTATGAATTAAAAGATCATTCAGCGGGGTTAAATTGCGGTCGCTGGGATTATATTTTTAGTTTCATAAAGAAGTTTCATAAATTTCCAAACTTCATGCTTCCCGATCGTGCTCTTGTCACAATGAACGTACATTTTTTAAAATCTTATTGTCAGCTTTTGATTCAAACTTGTCATAAGCGTGGAGCGCATGCGATGGGAGGAATGGCGGCACAGATTCCTATCAAAAACGATGCAGCTGCAAATGAAGCAGCTATGCAAAAAGTAAAAGCCGATAAAGAGCGCGAGGTGAATCTTGGCCATGATGGCACATGGGTGGCGCATCCGGGGCTGGTTCCCATTGCACGTGCGGCTTTTGATGCTGTGATGAAAACTCCCAATCAGATTTCCCTTAAAAAAGAAGAAGTTCACATCACTGCAAAAGATTTGCTAATGGTTCCCGAGGGCGCGATTACTCGAGAGGGGCTTCGCACGAATATCAACGTGGGACTGCTGTACTTGGAATCTTGGCTTCGCGGCACAGGTTGTGTGCCTTTGTACAATTTGATGGAAGATGCGGCAACAGCTGAGATTTCGCGAGCTCAAGTGTGGCAATGGGTAAAGCACGGAAAGTTTAGTCGGGATGATTTTAAGAAAATATTGAAAGAGGAAATGGTGGGCAAAACATCGGAGTCTTTTGTGTTAGCGGCTAAAATTTTTGAATCGATTGTTTGTAACGATGAATTCACAGAATTTTTAACTTCGGCTGCGTATCAGTATATTTAGAAAGTAAATATTTAGAAAAAGAAAAGGGGATGGGGATCAAAATGGAAAAACAAAACGGAAATTCACAATTAGTAAGTGCTCAAGAGCTACAAAAAAGATGGGAAACTGATCCTCGTTGGAAAAATGTCAAACGTGTTTACAAAGCAGAAGATGTCGTAAAGCTTCGTGGTTCTGTCAAAATTGAACATAGCCTTGCACGTATGGGTGCCGAGCGTTTGTGGAAGCTTCTTCATACAGAAGAAAAAATTTGTTGTCTTGGTGCTCTCACCGGAAACCAAGCTGTTCAGCAAGTTCAAGCAGGATTGAAAGCAATCTATTTGAGTGGCTGGCAAGTAGCTGCCGATGCCAACCATGCGGCTCAAATGTATCCTGATCAAAGTTTGTATCCAGCGGATAGCGTTCCCAATATCGTTCGAAGAATTAACAACGCTTTTCAAAGAGCCGATCAAATTCAAACTTCTGAGGGTAAGGGCAACGTCCATTGGTTTGCGCCAATTGTTGCCGATGCAGAAGCGGGCTTTGGTGGAAACTTGAATGCGTTTGAGTTGATGAAGGGAATGATCGAATCCGGTGCAGCAGGTGTACATTTTGAAGATCAGTTGGCATCTGCAAAAAAATGCGGACACATGGGCGGAAAAGTTTTGGTTCCTACCAGTGAGTTTATTCAAAAGTTAGCAGCAGCAAGACTTGCGGCTGACGTGATGGATGTTCCCACTCTTGTTGTCGCTCGAACTGACGCAAACGGCGCGCATTTGATTACAAGTGACATTGATCCACGTGATAAATCTTTCTTAACGGGTGAGCGTACTTCTGAAGGATTTTTCAAAATGAAAGGTGGAATTGACAGCGCAATTGCACGTGGAGTGGCTTATGCGGCTTATGCGGACCTTGTTTGGTGTGAAACCTCTGAGCCTAATCTTGCAGAAGCGAAAAAGTTTGCAGAAGCGGTTCATGCTAAACACCCTGGTAAGTTGCTTGCTTATAACCTTTCTCCTTCCTTTAACTGGAAGAAAAAATTGGATGAGCCCACGATTGCAAAATTCCAAAAAGAACTTGCAGCTATGGGTTACAAATATCAGTTTGTGACTTTGGCTGGTTTTCATTCGATTAACTACGGAATGTACACTCTTGCGAGTCAGTATCGCGAAGTGGGTATGACTGCCTATGCAAATTTTCAGGAGCAAGAATTTAAAGCTGAAAAAAGCTCAGACTATAAAGCCACAACTCACCAGCGCTTTGTGGGCACAGGATACTTCGATGAAGTTGCTCAGGTGATTGCCTCTGGCCAGTCCTCTACAACGGCATTGAGTGGCTCAACAGAAGAAGAGCAATTTTAAGACTTTTTTTTAAAGCTACGTTTGACCATATTTAGTTAAATTCGCTATACCCCCACACTGTGGGGGTATAGTGAGTTTTAACTTTTTAAATTCTTTTTTCTTTGCCCTTTTGCTGGCGGTTTCTTGTGGAGGTCAGCATGCTTCCTATCCCTCAAGTGAAGGGTCTGTTGTTGTCGGTAGCGATGTTACGGCAAGTTTTGCTTCGATTAAGAGCAATATTTTTCAAAGTAAATGTCTTCCCTGTCATGTCAAAGGTGAAGAAGCAGAAGATGTTCCTTTGGATAATCTAGATATTATTCTCACATCATCTCGCAGAATTGTTGTGACGGGTAAGCCTGAGGAAAGCAAACTCATTTCAGCCATTAAGCGCACCGATTCCAAGCAAATGCCGCCCTCTGATTCAGGTATAGATCGTTTAACTCAACAAGAGATTTCCCTATTAGAAGAATGGATCCAAAAAGGAGCTCCCCTTTGAGGCTTGTAAATTCGAAAAGTCATTTTATTCTTTTTATTTTTTCTTTTTTTTCTCAAAATCTATTTTCACAAGATCTTTCCTCAGGAGGACTTAATTTTGAGGCTCCAAAACTTGAAGCAAAAGCTCCACCTCCTACATCCGGGCTTTCTGAGATTTGGAATAATTTAACGCCTAGTTTTGAAACAAGAATGTTTTATCTGCTTAAAGAAAGTCCAGAGAAAGCTGGCAAACAAGGCTTTTCAATCATGCAGGCGAATGTTGGTGTGGATTGGCAAGTCGCACAGGGGTTAATGAGTGTTTTTCGATATAACCTTGGATTTCTCGCTCAGGGAACTCAAGAATTATATTTAGATTATCAAAATGGGTTTTTTGATAGTTTAAAAATCGGGCGTTTCCCTTTGACTTTTGCTTTAAAATTAATGGACCATCGAGTTTACACAAAAAAGTTTATGAATCTTTCTCTGAAAGATTTTGAAAGCGGAGTTGAAGCGAGTAAAGAGTGGAAATCGTTTAAGTTCACAACGTCTCTTGTGCAGGGGCGTTCCTCGGGCGAAGCTTTTCAGCAAAATAAGCAAATGCTTGCTCCTGCTCTTGATTTGAAATGGGATTTTGAAAATATCGTTTCGGGTTTTCTTGGAGCAAGTGCTTTTTACACATTTACGCTTCTTGGGCAAAAAGACTTGGACAATGGCTCTATGGCTGCCGCTTTGTACTACAAAATTCACAGATCATCGATCACGCACTCTGCTGAATTTGTTTTTGGACAAAAAAGAAATAATCTTGTTCAGGGTCTTGATGCTTTTGTTGGAAATACTGATTTTGCTAACAATTTAAAAGGAACTTCAAGTGCCGCGCTCTATGCCAATCTTGAATATGCTTTTTCAAAAGAATGGAAAAGTTTTTATGAATATAATCAAGTAGTCTTGGATATTCGATTTAGAGCAGATCGATTTGAAAAACATGCCCTTGGTGCAAGGTGGGGGTTTTATTCTAATTCCGATTTGGAGTTGAGATTCGAAAAGTGTTTGGAAGGTCGAAATGAGAATCCGGATCTCAGAAAAAACAATGACGCTATCTTGTTAGCTCTTCATGCATGGTTTTAATTTATTTTTTTAAAATATCAGTACAGTTTGGATTGAGAAGTCTTTTTACGTTGGGGAGAGTTTGGATTTCGTGAAAAAGTTCGTCGGGAGAAAGACCGAGTTGTCCTCTAAATTGCGCAAAACGATCACCCCAAATGGATTCTTCAAAAGTCATTGGTTTTGGTTTTATATCCAGAAGTTTCGCAATTAATTTTGAACAGTTGTAGGTCAAGGGGTCGTCCCATGAGCTTATGAAATTATAAGGCTTTCCCAAAACTTCTGATAAAAAAATTTCGCTTATTTCTAGATGGGGATAGATTTCAAAAATTTCTTCAATTTTGCCAAGTCCATCAAGATTTTCTGAGAGTATGACACCATAGTAGGGATGGGCTTGAAGCCATTTTTTTTTGTATCGTACAGCCACGTGAACATAGCGGCCATTCGGCTCGAGGCTTTCAACATTACCATCCATATGGGTTCGGGAAAGAAAAGCAATTTGTATGGCTTGAGCCTGATAGCTTAAAAGCGCTAAGAGAAGAATTCTCTTCATACAGTCTCCTTTTCTAGCACAGTCGAGGGAGGCACTTAAGGGAGCTTTTATCTTTTTAAGAGGGGTTTAAAAGTGACGATCTTTTAATCAGTTGTACCAAAGGGTATACACATAAGTAACTGATTTCTTTGTGTTTTTTACTTAAAAAAATGAGAAAATTTAGTTATGCAATGGATCTTGGCTACTTTTTTTAGAGAGAGGTTTCTGAAGGGATCTTTTTGCTTTTTTTTAATTAGTTTATGTTTACCAGCTCAAGCAGCTAACCCTTGTTACACTTTGTTACAAAATTATGTGCAGCTTAGACTTGATAAGAAAGCAGGTCTTTTTAAGAGTTATGCTGAGTTTGATCCCAATGAAGTAGAAGTTCTGGGCCACGCCGAAAGATATAATTCACATGGAAAAATTGAGACAGTACGTGATTTTCAAAAGCCACCAAAAGTTGTGGTGGGGCTTGAGCCAAAAGTTTATGGAAAAATTCGTTCTGAAGATCAGATAAATGCCTGGTTTCAAAATATTTCTGGAAAGTTTCGTAAGATAAGAGAAGAAATAGCCGATGCCCAAGTTGCAAGAGCTCGATCCAATGATTCATCATCGCTTACTATGCCTCCCTCATCTTTGATGAGTGTTGAAAGTTTCTTAGGTATTTTGGATGGAGCTTTTGGAAGTCAAAGATATTCAATTGGAAAAATTTTGAAAGATTTTGATATCAAACATCTTCGCTTTGTTCGGGGAGATTCTTTTGAGGCAGTTCATAGAAAGATTCTCAAAAAAGACGAAATTGTTTTAGAGTTACCAGATTTTGACTTTGAAAACCGTTTAGAGGCGGCTCTTTGGATGAAAAGTTTAATTCTGTCGATACATGAAGCGGCTCGAAAGCAGGTTTCTTTAAAGCTTGATGCTGCTAAAAAACCATCGGATGGAAAAATATTATGGGAAGAAGATTCTGGTGATGGGGTGTCTTACAAAGAAAAAACAAAAAACCTTGATTTAGCTGTAGGCGACATGCTTCAAGAGCTTACTCATTACATAGAAAATTTAACATCTGCTTTTATGCAAAACGAACTCGTCGACTTACCCGAGAAAAACTTTAAATATCAAAAAGCATATCCTTTAGTTAGTTATAGTGTTGAAGCTATGAATTTAATTCCTGGTACTCAGTTTATACCTAAAGCCATTAAAGTTATTCATCCACTTGATTGGTACAAGCCCTCACGTCTTTGGATTGAGGGAGAGGAGGCTATTCTTCTTGAGAGACAAATTCTTGAAGAAAGAATGAGATCGTATTTTTCTAGAAAGAAGAGAGCTTATGTTATCGATAAAGCTCAAAATTATATTTTAGGAGCTGGTTTGGTTGTGATTGGTTACACGTACGCAAGTAATGGAACAGTTCTAAAAAATTTCCAGTCTAGAGTTCAGCAATTGAAAAGTGATATGGCTCAGCTAAATAAGGATTCTTCTGACAAAAGTAATCTTGATGAAAAAGACAGGTTAAGAAATGAATATAAAAAACTAAAGGCTCTTTTAGAAAAGGCTATCGAAAATAATCAAGATGAAGAGGTTTTGATTCTAAAAGAAAAGATGTCAGAAATATTGGAAACTCTAGCTGCTTTAGAAACTGATAACTGATTATAATAAGTTTGTGGCAATAATTATGCGTATTTTGAGTTCCTTTTTCTTAGCAATGATGCTTTTGACGAATTGTACCCAAAATACACATGAAATGTTTGTTCCTGAAGAGTTGAAAGATCATGATGTGAATGATGCCCTCATTAAGGGAAAATCTTTAAAACTTGCCAGAAGTGAGATTCAAAATATTCGTATGGAATGTACTTTGGGACAATGTTCCCAAGGGGTAGCTCTCTTAGCGGCCGTTGGAACAACTTCTAGTCCTGATGTTGAGAAAAAATTCTATGTAAAAGAAGCTTGTACGGCTAGTTTTATAAAATTGAAAAACAGTTCAGGTGTTGAAGAAGCTTTTGCCCTTACTGCTGGGCACTGTATTCCTAAGAGACTTAAGGTGGGGGCTTCGTGTTCTAGTGACGTTCAATTGGTCTTGGGTAATGGTCGAAGGGTGAAATGTGATTATGTCGC
This sequence comes from Bdellovibrionota bacterium, assembly GCA_044370015.1. GTDB lineage: Bacteria > Bdellovibrionota > UBA2428 > UBA2428 > UBA2428 > CANIGN01. The sequence goes on from JBILWH010000017.1 coordinate 9,385, forward strand.
ATTTGTTTCTCAGCCAGATGATAATCAACTCAAAGAAGTTTTTTTTGATTTAGCACTTTTAAGAATTCCTGATTCTTCAGGAGTTGCTTTTTATGACCTGAATCAAAAAGGTCTAAAAAATCCTGGAGGCCTTCATTCGGTCAAAATGATTGCTATGGATCCTGATTCAGATTGGGAAAAAACTCTCAAGGCTACTTATCGTGAAACAGATTGCTGGTATCTGCAAAACTCATATGTTTTACCAAATTCTCGCGCTCCGCTTAGTCCTCTGTTTATGAATCAAGATTGTCGTTTAAAAAGTGGTAACTCAGGAGCTCCGATTTTGGATGGTGGAGTGATCGTGGGGGTTCAGTCAAATTGGATACAGTTTGAGCCTCCTGTTTTTCCAAATGGTTCTATAGCGGTCGCTTCTAATGTTTCATGCCTTGATTTAGTAAAGAAAAGCAATCAGTGCCCTAAAAGTACTGAGAGATTTTTCTTGGATGAAAAAAATAACATCGACCATAAGAAATACATGGAATTTATAAAAGGCTTATTTTTAGAAAACAAAATTAATCTTTTTAATAAAAAGACTCAAAACTTAATGCAGTCTTTGTGGGAGCAAGAAAATAAATATAAAGAAAGTGATTGGACTTTTATTTATATTCAAAACGATAATTCAAAAGCTTTTCGAATACCTTTTATAAAGTGTGCGCCAGAAAATTTAGAAGTTGGATCTAAGACAAAGCAAAACATGAAAGCGCTTGTTTATAGTGTTGAGATGCCTAGTCTTAAACTTTCTCTTGATGGTCGAGTCATGAAGATCACATTTGAAAGAGTTTACATGGGAAATGGTACTTTTCGTCTAAATACTTCTTTAAGTCCTGAAGGTTTTTGGGAAGTCAAAGTTCCTCTTTGTATGTAATAAAGGGGCAAAAATTGTCATACTTTGACCAAAGCTTCGGCACTTTTTTTCCTCTCTTTTGTCATTCATAAGCCTTTCATTTTAGGCATGTAAATTGCTTTTAAAGACCATTGGTAAAGGTCTTTAAATGAATCTTTTAAGAGAGTTTTCTTATAAAAAAATCCTTATTAGTTTCGCAGTCTTTTCTGCGTTTTTTTTAAGTCTCTCGCTTTCTTTTGCAGCTTCTTCTGTTGAGGGTGCTCTAGGTTATCGATCTTTTTCTGGATTAAGATTGCTAGAGTTGGGTTCTTATTACATTTCTGATGTTTCAAAGGATGCTGAACAGTGGGCCGAAAAAGATAAAGAATCTTATTTAATTAAATTTGCAACAAAACAAGAAGTAATATCTCAAACTATTGTGACTGGTTTTATTAATGCTGGAAAAACAATGGCGCTGATTGGTCTTGCGAAAGAATTTGAAAATTTAAAGGATCACAATGAAGAAGACACTTATAAACGAGTTCGACTTAACCTTATTCGAGATCGACTTGTAAAAGTGCAAGAAGCTTTAAGGGAAAGAAAAGCAGACTCAATTTGGGCATCTCAATTTTTTGAAACAAACAGTACAAATTTAACTCAAGAATCTTTAGGAAGAGGAGTTAAGGCTTTTGGAAGTATTTTTGGAAATCTACATATATATGGTGTCGGTATCGAACTTGTGAGTGACATACCTATGGGATCATTGGCGAGTCTTGCTTTCAAAAGTGAAGCTATTAAAAACGTTGGTGACTCCGCAACTTATCAGAGCATGAAGGGAATCCTATATTTTTTACGAAAAGTGAAAAGTGAAGAGTCAAATCAATTTTTCTCAACCTCTTTTGCTCAGCAGGGAGCAAGGATTCAGGGCTCGGTGATGACTCGAGGAGTTGGTCAAAAGGCACCAGAGTTTAACTTCACTGTTCGATTGAGTTTGATTATGTCCACCGAGGAGTTATTAAAATTTGAAGAGGAAAACTTGAATCATTCAGCAATAACTGAGTTAAATCTTAAAAACGACTTTTCTTTAGGGTTGCCTGATCGAGTACAGGGTCTTGTTAGTAAAACCGTTCAAGTTTTGGATTCATCTGACAGTCTTGGGTTTTTGAAAGAAAAACTAAAGATAGCTATGGGCGTGATTCATTCAACGAGTTCAAAGGATGTTGTATCCAATAATACTCCAAACGTTCTTCTTCGTTTTTCTATTGGTGACCACAGCCAAGCCGTTTTGAAGGGTCTTCCTAAAAGTTGGCTTG
>JBILWH010000180.1:0-3988 GCA_044370015.1 Bdellovibrionota bacterium
AAGACTGAATCATGGTTGATTATTTGTTGTGCATTTTTATTGATTGAAAGTGATTCTCCCGTAAGGAGAGCTTCTTGGGTTTGGAGTTCATGGCTTTCGATGAGTCGTATGTCGGCAGGGACAAGTGCTCCTGTTTCTAAGATAATGACATCTCCAACAACAAGGGTTTCGCTTGAAACAGTTTTTCTCCTAGCGGATCGAATAACGTCTGTCGAAAATGTAGAAAATGTTTTGAGTAAGTTGAGCGCTTTTTCTGCTTTATATTCTTGAGCAAATCCAAGCACAGTATTGAGTAAAATGATTATTGCGATGGCAAAAGTATCTTCTACTTCCCCAAAAAAGCTCGCTAAAAAAGCAGCGCCTATTAAAATAAGAATCATAAGATTTGAGAATTGATTAAGGAAAATTTGGAAAGCAGTTTTTCTTTTTTTAATTTTGATTATGTTTAGGCCCTCACGTTCTAATCGAAGCGAGGCCTCTAAATCATCTAATCCGTTGACGAGGCAGGTGCTGAGTCTTTGGGTTATTTGTAAGAGTGAGTCTTTATACCAAGTTTCCATGGTCATCGAAGTGGTTTTTAGTGAGTTTGTCTTTATGAAGACAAGGCACAACTATATTAAAAACGCTTAGATTTAAGAAATTTTGTTTAGATCTTTTGATTCTGCTTTTCTCTCAAGCATTGCGTCTGGAGCGTCTCTTGCATAGGATTGTTTTATGGAACTCTTTATTGCTTCTGATCACGCTGGGCTTGAGTTGAAAGAAGAGCTCAAAAAAAACTTCCCGCTAATTAACTGGATTGATTTGGGAACACATTCAAAGGAATCTACGCCGTACCCTCAGCATGCTCAAAAGTTTTGTCAAAAGGTTCTTGAAAAAAAATCAGGTGATTTAATCGATCCCCAAGGAGTTTTAATTTGTGGTTCAGGAGTAGGGGTTTCGATGCAAGCTAATCGCTTTAAGGGAATTCGAGCGGCTCTTTGTTGGAACGAGGAAGTTGCTAAATTAAGCCGCCAGCACAATGCCGCAAACGTTTTATGTTTAGGAGCCCGTTTAATAAGTACTCAAATGGCCTTGTCTATTTTCAAGACATGGATTGAGACTTCCTTTGAAAGTGGTCGTCATCTTGAACGAATAAAGATGATGGATCTTTAATTTTTCTAGAAGCTGCGCTGACATTTTCCCCTCACTACTGCTAACCTCTTAGCATGAGTTTTTCCCAGGATTTTGAACGAACTTTGAACTCTCATTTTAAAGAATCCCTACCTCTTCATGATCCTGAGATTTGGGCATCGATGGTTAAGGAATTTGACCGCCAGCGTGATCACTTGGAGCTCATTGCCAGCGAAAATTACACTTCTCGAGCTGTTATTGAAGCCATGGGGAGTGTTCTCACCAACAAATATGCCGAAGGTTATCCTGGAAAAAGATACTACGGTGGTTGTGAATTTGTGGATGAAGTCGAAAATATTGCCCGTCAAAGAGCCGCAGAACTTTTTCGCATGGGAGATTTTATCCCTCACGTGAACGTTCAGTCACATGCGGGAGCTCAAGCCAATCAAGCTGTTTTTTTAGCTCTTCTTCAGCCAGGAGATACTTATCTTGCGTGCAGTTTGAGTCACGGGGGTCACCTCACTCATGGCTCGCCTGTGAATTTGTCGGGCAAGTGGTTTAAGCCCGTTCACTATGGTGTGAAACGTGAAACAGAACGTATCGACATGGACGAAGTGCGAGACATTGCCAAAAAAGAAAGACCGAAGTTAATTATTGCTGGCTACAGCAGCTATGCTCGTGTTTTAGATTTCAAAACTTTTCGTGAAATCGCTGATGAAGTGGGTGCAAAATTGATGGTCGATATGGCGCACTTTTCAGGAATTGTGGCGGCTAAACAACATCCTAGTCCTTTTCCTCATGCCCATTTTGTGACCACAACAACGCACAAAACCTTGCGTGGTCCTCGCTCAGGAATGATTATGTGTCATCCGGAATTTGCGAAAGCAATTGATAGCGCAGTTTTCCCTGGCTTTCAGGGTGGCCCCTTGATGCACGTGATTGCAGGCAAAGCGGTGTGCTTTAAAGAAGCGATGACTGATGAGTTTAAGCTTTATATCGATCAAGTGCTATCAAACGCAAAAGCTCTCGCAGAAACACTCGCCTCCCATGGTTACAGAATGGTGAGCGGGGGAACGGATAATCATTTATGTGTGATGGATTTAACTTCAAAAGAAGTAAGCGGACGAGATGCTGAAGTGGCTCTTGATCACGCTGGACTTAATGCTAACCGTAACACAATCCCCTACGACACAAAATCACCCCTTGTCACAAGCGGAATTCGCTTAGGAACTCCTGCTCTCACAAGCCGTGGTATGCGTGAGGCTGAAATGGTTGAAGTGGCAGGTTTTATTGATGAAGCTATTCAAAAAAGAAATGATTTAGAAAAATTAGCAGGCTTAAAGAAAAAAGTTGAAGATTTTGCGCGTAATTTTCCTATTTATGAGGGAGCGTTGGTTCGAACTGTTTAGTTTGACTATTTATTTTCACAACAGGGAGTTTTTATGAAGTGTCCGTTTTGTCGAAGCGAAGAGGGTAAGGTTTTGGACTCTCGTCCTGATCCCGAGGGAAAAAGTATACGTCGTCGCCGTGAATGTACTAGTTGTGGTCGCAAATGGCGCACACTTGAACGTGTAGAAGATGAGATGCCTTTGGTCATCAAAAAAAATGCGACCTATGAACCCTTTGATCGAGAAAAGCTTTTGGGTTCGATGAAAGTTTCATGCGGAAAGCGTCCGGTCACCTTAGCTCAACTCGAAAAAATTATTGCCGACATTGAATGGGATTTACTTTCAAGTTGCGTGGGAGCTGTAGAGAGTACAGTTTTGGGTGAGAAGATAATGATGGCTCTTAAGCAGGTCGACGAAATTGCTTATATTCGTTATGCCAGTGTCTATCGTCGTTTTAAGGATGCAGAGGAATTGATTTCAGAAATGAGAGGTCTCATTGATGAAGATTCTCGTGAAGCAAAAGAGCCCGGATTAAGTTCTTAAAGTTAATTTAATTTATTTTTTATTCTAAAACTTCTGGTGAAAAAGCTTTTCCTTGAAAGGGAATGACGATCTGGCGTCCGTAAGCATCTATTGAAGTGTAAAAACGATTGTCTCCTTCAACTTTTAAAGAAAGAGTTTGGGGATTTGAATTGTAGGAATCTATTAATGTTTTTCGTGTTTCTGCGGATACTTTTCCATCTTGGAATTTTTGAATAGATGTGTCGATATAAGACCATTTTACAAAACTCTTACAAACAAGTTCTTCAGAGTTTCCGCCAAGATCAGAAGATTTGAGGTCTTTTGTCTCTTCCGCTAATTCTAGAGCAGCCTTGAAACATGATTCCATACTGACAGCTCGATAATCTCCACCAATTTTATTTTTAACTCGTGAGTATATCCTTCGATTATTCTCACCAGGAATTTTTATCTCATGTCCTTTTTTATAAACAACTTCACTAAACAAGAAGCTTTTCTCTTTTTTTGTGAAATCTTTAAAAAAGTGGCAGCTCGCAACCATTGTACAGATCAGGTCATCTGCCATTAAGTTTTGAGTGATAAACAAAGTTGTGATGAGAAATAATTTTTTCATTATTTTAGCTTCCTTTTTTAGTTTTGGTTGATTGCTTTAAGCGAAAGTCCTCGAGGGAGTTTGTTTTTGTTTTCTTCTGAAGATCTGATTTCTGGTTGTGAAGAAGTTCCTATGTTGCCATGTTTTGAAAACTCACCATTCATTATTTTTTTGTAAAGTTCTGCTCGAGGATGGTCGCTTGCATTTGCATCAGGTCCATTCCCCACGTAAGGATCAAAGGTGTTATCTTTTTTTCTTCCGCTATTTCCTCCGATTCCTGGAACGCCAGGAAATCCATGTGCAAGTTCGTTACGTGCATTGAGGGCGGGATAACCACCTTTTCCGCCTTTTTGGCTATAATAAACATTTAAATCAAAAT
>JBILWH010000181.1:0-3956 GCA_044370015.1 Bdellovibrionota bacterium
TACAGCCTTTACACAGACTGTAGAAAAAATAGGACTTGAAATTCCTTTACAAAACTCTAAAGACTCTTTGAAGATTGAGATATCAAAAGTATCCGATCTTGAAACTGCTCTCGTTCAAATTGAAAAAGAAGCTCAAGAACTTACTGAAACCACAGACATCATCATCGCAAATGATTTTGGCTTAGAAAAAAACCCTCTCTCCACACATCTTCAAAACAATGACCGCTTTTTACTTCTGCCACTAAAATTAAAAGAAAAGATTGCTGCCGTTGAAACCATTGAGGAATTAAAAAAGCTTTATCCCGACAAACGATACGAAACACTTCCCTCCGCAATTGAGCAGTATTACAAAAACAAAAGAATTTCTTACGAGAAGTTAAGAGCTCCCATCACATTGATTAAAAGCGTTGGAGTGGGAGTTGCAAACTTTGCCCTCTACTACAGCAAATTTGATAACCATTTTATACCAGCTTTTATTTGGGCCTTAACCACTGCAACCCAAGCGGCCGCCTTTCAATGGAAAGCTCCGGAAATCAACAACGACTATAGGATTATCACAGACGCTTTTTTTAATAAATTTGAAGGCCTTAAGCGCTTTGTCGTTCCTGAATTCGATGATGGAAGTGGAAGGTTTAAGATTCGTCATCGAATTGTAAAAAACTTAGGAGTTATGTTCGTTGGAGGTTGGTGCGTAACAAATCTTTATCATTTTCTTAGCACAGCTGTTATGTTTTCTATTCTAGCAAACAGTAATCCCTCAACACTCTTGAAGATAGTCAACGAACAAAGCCAAATTTTAGGAATTCATTTTCAAAGCTTAACCCTTCAGGCTTTAGGGGTTGGATTCTTAGTAAATCAATTCACTTCAAGTATCAAAGAACTCCTCTCCGACGTTGCACCTTCTTGTCTACTGAGTAGCCAACTCCAAAAACTGAGCCCGGAAAACAAACAGATAGCAATGGCCATAGGCTCCGCTTTCATTGGGGGGATTGCAACCGTTCTCGTTTCAGCATCCCAGTTTTTACACTATCCAGGAATCAAGGAGGCTATATGGACACTCACTCTTTCTGGTGCTGCCTACTCAACCTACAAATATGCACTAAAAGATTTTTTCTCAGAAAATTTTCTCAAGGAAATATCTAACGACTTTGATAATAAATTTGCTAAATACTTCCTAAGTAAAATAAAAATTAAAAAAGAAAAAATCCGTCAAGCCAGTACCTCAAAAAAATCCTGTCGAATTTTGCTAATTGCAGCTCCTCCAAAAGGATTTCTATCAAAGATGCTCTAATATTTTCTTAGTCTCTCATGAAATATAGGTGTAACATATTCTCAAATGAACCTTAAACTACTTCCCTTTATTTGCTCTCTTATAATCTCTTGCGGAAACAATTCTCTGCCCTTGAGTAACTTATACGCTCAAATCAACAGGCAAAACCCACTAAGACCTGAATGTGTTGTGATTGTAAGTATTGACGGAGGCAAGCCCGCTTCAATCCACAAAGCTCAAATGCCTGTGCTTTCAAAAATCGCTTCTGAGGGAGCCTCCACGTGGAAAGCTGAAACAATTTTTCCATCTCTCACACTTCCTTCTCATACCTCGATGGTCACTGGAGTAGAACCCAGTGTGCACAGATTTTTATGGAACGACTGGAGAGAAGAAAAGGGCCTTATTACGATTCCAACAATTTTTACACTTGCAAAAAATGACGGATTAAAAACTGCCCTTTTCGCAACAAAGCAAAAATTCAAACACTTTAACACTCCCAACACCCTTGATAAATTTACCTACTTTGATCGCTCAGCAAAACAAATTGCATCTGAAGTAGCCCTTTACTTTAAAGCTGAAAACCCAAATCTCACTTTTGTTCATTTTCAAGATGCAGATAAAGCAGGACATAAGTTTGGATGGGAATCATCCGAACAAATTCAATCTCTTGAAGAAATCGATACCGCTCTGGGAGAAATAGTTTCTGTTATTAAAGCTTCAAAACGTGCATGCACTCTTATTATCACAGCGGACCATGGGGGCAGCGCTAAGGGCCACGGAAGCAACAGCCCGGACGATACCAATATTCCTTGGATCGCTTGGGGCTACAAAATTCAAAAGACTGAGCTACTGTCTTCCGTCAAAACAACAGACACTGCTGCAACCACTCTCTATTTATTGGGAGTAAGTCACCCCTCCAGTTGGAGTGGTCGTCTCGTGACAGAAGCACTTAAAGAAGACTAGAATCATCCTGACATTTTTAAATTTTGTAACTCTGCATATTTTCTAAATCGAGATTGCTTTTGCATGAGTTCTTGGGGGCTACCTTCTTCCACAATCCATCCGTTTTCTAAAAATATAATTTTATCACAATGCATGACGGTTGAGAGCCTATGAGCAATCGTAACCGAAGTGCGACCCACACTTGCTTTTTTAATTGATTCAATAATTCGCGCTTCTGACAACGAATCCAAAGAGCTGGTGGCTTCGTCAAAAATTAAGATTTCTGGATTGTGTAAAAGGGCTCGAGCAATTGAAAGCCGCTGCTTTTGTCCACCAGATAATTTAACTCCTCGCTCACCAATAATAGTATCAATCCCCTCGGGGAGCTTACTTACAAATTCAAGGGCATCTGCCTGATCCAAAGCCTTTTGAATTTCAAATTCTGTCGCTTCGGGTTTAAACAAAATCAAATTTTCTCTAATAGTTGGAAAAAACATTGTTGCTTCCTGAGAAACCAGACCAAAAAGCTTTCGGTAATCTTTTAGTTTGAAATCTTTATAGTTTTTTCCATTTATTTTAATTTGACCACTTGTTGGCCTATAAAACCCTAAAATCAAATCCGATAAAGTTGATTTTCCCGATCCGCTTGGACCCACTAAAGCTAGATGTTGTCCTTTTGTAATCTGAATTTCGATTGAATTTAAAACCTGTCTATGGGTACCTGGATAAATAAAGCTTACACTCTGAAGTTGAATATGATCTTTTAAAGAAAAAAGATTTAAAGATCCCCAATCATCTTCCATTTCTCTTTTATCACTTAAAATATCTTCAATTTTCTTTAAATTCATCAAGCTCGAATGAAACGAATTACTAGAATTTTGAAATTGGGAAAAACTTTGAATCCCTCGTGCCAAAACCATTAGAAAAGAAAAAAACACTGCTGAAGAAGCACTTATAGTGTTCCAAGGATTCATATAAAATAAAAATCCCATTAGGAATACACTAACAACCCCAAAAGTCTCATTAATTTGTAAGTTAAAAAAATTAATAGAACCAAAAAAAGAATGGGCATTCAACGGCTCCTTACTGTTTTCTAGAATTCGAAAGCTTTCTCTTTCTTGCTGATTCCCTAATTTCAAGTAACGAATTCCGGCAGCTAAATTTATATGCTGCTGATTCATGAGCCTTATCCCACTCCCCCACCTAGCTACTGCTTGCTTTAAAAGAATTTTCATTTTTCGAGACACAAAAAAAAGCGGGACAGCCAGAACGGCGACCAGAAGACTTAAGGTCCATGAAATTTTAAATAAAAACAACAAAGCCAGTGATAGAGAAAAAAAAGAAAAAACAAGCGTAATCAATAAATTACAAATCACCATTGAACCGTAGAGATATATTTCCAGTGACGTTAAAACAACCGAACTTCCTTCTCGCACAAAGTAATCCAACTCTTTCTGATTAAAAAAAATAAGCAATCTTTTCTTTAAAAAAAGAGAATGGCGCTGAACCAGCTTAAATCCAAATTTTTCTTTTAAAATATAAAAGAAAGTTTTTAATAACATTAAAAAAAAAATCGAAGAAAAAAAGAAAAAACAATACTTCTGATCAATAACAAGAAACTTTCCAAAAAAAGAATCTATTTTATCAAAAATAGGCAGCTTCTGCTTGGGATCTAAAACACGAATCAAGGAGGGTAAAAAAAGAACTGCCGTGCCCATGTTAAGAACTGAAGACAATAAACCAA
>JBILWH010000277.1:0-3955 GCA_044370015.1 Bdellovibrionota bacterium
TCTGAAGTTTTGTGACAAAAAATATGTACTTAGCAATGAAAGTAAATAAAAAATAAATCAGGAGAGTATTTACAACTACGCTTGCATATGATTATTATGTTAACTACTATATAAGTTGCTACATCAAGCAGTGAAGCAGATGTTAGTAAAAAGACCATTTGTGGTTAAATAACCGGAAGCCAGGGGGCTGATTCGGTAAGTTTCGCTGTTGACTGGACTTATACAAGAAATGAAGATTATTATATAGGGGTAATTGTGGAACATCAAATTGACGAATTAGTTACCAGTCAGCATAAAAATGAAAAACGTTTAAGTTGGTTTGAATCAGGTAAATCATTAAAGTATATTATTGAATCGCTACAAAAATCTAAACAAAAAATTCGGATTGCTACAGGATTTTTCACAATTAAAGGATGGAATTTAATTCGCCGTTATACGAAGGGTAAACAAACCTATCTTTTAGTTGGCTTAGATGATCCTGGTGAAGAACGAGCAAGAATGGCTTTAGTGCAAGAGATAATGAGAGATTTACGAACAGGATTAGACAGAGATAGAAGAAAATCTGTGCGTGACCTTGTAGAAAAAATACAGTCTAATCAATTTGAAATTGTTGATGCTAGGGCAAAAGATCATCACAATAAACTTTATATTGTTGATGAAAAAGCAGCTATTCAAACTTCCTCAAATTTAACTGGAAAAGGATTAATGGAGCAAGTTGAAGGGGGAAATATTATTACTAAAAAATCAGAGGTAATAGAGTTAGTTAAGGAATTTGACAACTATTTTATCAATGCTCATGATTTAACCCAAGACCTGCTAGAAATTTTGTTAAAATGGTTAGAATTGGCTACACCTTGGGATATTTATCTAAAAACTATATTAGCTTTAGAACAAATTAAACCAGTTAAAACTACTTATAGTAAAAAGCCTCTCATCTATCAACAAGATATGATTTCTTTAACATTAAGCCAAATTTATGAACATGGTGGCTCAATGTTAGTTGCTTCAACAGGACTAGGTAAAACTGTGATGGGAACTTTAATAGCTGTTCAATTAAAAGCAGAAGATTTTATTGATAAGGTAATTATTATTTGTCCTAATCCTGTTAAGAAAAGTTGGCATAATGAAATGGGCAACGCTAGTATATATGCTGATTATTTTAATCTGGAAATTTTAGATAAAAAAGATTCAAGTGAAGCAGGTGATCTGGAGATGTGGGACAATCTTATTAAAGATATAGTATCAGGGAAAGGACGTTATTTATTAATATTTGATGAAAGTCATAAACTAAGAAAGCGTTATCCAGATCAATTTGGAAATAAATATTCTAAAATTGAAAAAAGAAGGGAAAGAAAGGCATTTACTAGAATCAATGAAATTGTGAATAAAACTGGAAACTCCGAAAAACTCAAAGTTTTATTATTAACAGGTTCGCCATATGCCACAGATATTAATAATATTAATGTTCAACTTCATTTATTACCTCACACAGCCGAAAGTAATGTTCTATTCCCAGAGTTTTTTGATGATGCTCATGCTTGGAGAATTGAAGAACTACGTCAATTTACACAATTACCTGTTGCTCACCAATTAACAACTCCTCACGTTGCTAAATATTATGGTCAATTAGATGAAAAAGGACGTTATATTAATTTCGGAGAACAAAAGAAATATTTTCCTGCTGTTCTTCTTTTTACTATTTCTTTTCCTGTGATTTTGGAATCTGAATTGACTTCAGTAATCACTCAAGGTTATTTTGATTTAGACATATCTCCATATCGAAAAAGTATGGTTACTCAGATTAAGAAAGCCTGGGCAAGTTCCCCTTTAGCATTACAAGAAAGTTTAGAGCGTGTTGTTGATACCCCCGGAGGTGAAAAAGCATTTGATTTAGAAAAGTCTGAATTTTTGATTTCACGAAAAGAACGTCAAAAAGTTTTAAATCCAATTATTAGTAAGTTAAATGAATTAGAAAAACAACAAGATAAAAAACTTCAGGATTTGCTAAAGATTATAGATTTTCACTGTTCTCAAGAAAAAGTAGTTATTTTTTGTGAACGTTATCCTACTGCTTTTTATTTAGAAGAAGCAATTAAATCATTAAAGCCATCTTTAAGAATATTTAACACGATTGAAAAAAGTAAAGATACTAAATACCAACCAAAAACTTTAAAAACCGTAGAAACAGCTATTCAAAAGTTTGCTCCAATTGCCAATAATAGTAATCCAAATAGTCAAAATACTTATGATATATTTATCACTACTGATAATTATGGCATTGGTGTTAATATGCAGGATGCCTCAGTTGTCGTTAATTATGACATAGCATGGACTCCTATTGAGCCAATTCAAAGAGCCGGAAGAATTTTAAGACTCTGGGATGATTTTAGAACTGTAAGAATATATACTTTTATTCCAATTCTTATAGAAACAACTGAATTGCAAGATGAATTTGTAGATATAGGTAAACGTTGGGAGACATTAATGCAACGTCATGAAGAATCAAGAGAATTAACTGATATGCCTGTTTTAACATCTGATCATAATCAATCAATTAATATGCCAGATTTTGCACATGATACTAAAGTTGAAAAAGGAACTTTAAATCTTCAGCAAGCAGATGATAAAGACGTTTCTAGTTATTATCAGCATACTCGTAAATTACATTCATATCGTGATTATGCAGAAAGTCTCGAAAGTGATTTGGTTAGTGCTTTAAATTATTCAGGTAAATCTACTCTTCTATATGTTCTTTTAAAACATCAAGATGACTATAAAATATTACTTTATAATCAAGAAAAAGAAAAATTGCTATTTGCTTCACCTGAGTCTATTCTAAATTTAATTGAGTGTAATCCTGACTCTGAACCTGCTTTAGTAGATATAGAAAAAGTAGAAGAATTAGCTGATATTGCTATTAGCAAATGGTGTGAGCAAAATAATATTTCTGAAGAAGACGTGAGTAGAGAATGCACATTATATTTGCAGCCAATGAATAATGAAAATGATATGCAAAAATTATTAAATAATAATTAACTGTTCATGAAAAAATCAAATAATAACTTTGTCAACAGATAAGTTCAGGTGATAAAATTTAAAAAAACTCTATTAATTAGATTTTGGAGATAGAAAATGAAAATCAAAACTACTAACGATCAACAAATACTGTAAGAAGCATTAATGATATTAATGGATCATTTAGAACCTACCAAATTTCTCCGATTTATAGCAAAATATAATCTGGGACAAGGGAATTATTTTTATTTACAATTTAAAGATAAAGAATTTGCAAATGAAACAGTAGCTAGTTTATCGGAAAAAATAGATGCTGAACAAAATAGTCTAAATAATCTTAAAGAATGATTTGGGAAATTAGATGATATTATAGAAGAAATCAAAGCTGTGCGTTGCAAAACAGTCATTAACACTAAAATAAGGATAACTAAACATGAAAATTAGAGGGATAAAACGCGGTCAAACTATTGAAATATTAGAGCAAATAAATAATATTCCAGATGGAACAGAAATAACAATAGATTTAGAATTTATTGAAAAACAAATATCTGAAACCCAACTACCTTTAACAGCAGAAGAAAAATTAGCTAAATTAAATAAGTTATTTGGAACTTGGAAAAATCAACCAGATTTAACATCAATATTTGCTGAAATTGACCAACAACGCCATGCTCAATATGAAATCACTCATCGTCAAATTATGGAACAAATGAAAGTAGATAATTTAGATAAGATAGAATCTGATGATGATATTTTAGCCACTGCTTTGAAACTTACGAGTTAGTTTATATTCCCTCTTCCTCTGTGTCCTCTGTGCCTCTGCGGTTCGTTTCATCCATATTCTCCCGTAAAAACCCATAAAAAAAAGTGGGTTAACAATAAAGTCACCCACCAAATAAATTAGCAATATTGTAGAAATCCGTAATTAACCAACATTAGT
>JBILWH010000182.1:0-3940 GCA_044370015.1 Bdellovibrionota bacterium
CGTGCTTTTTTGCCATTCGAAAAGCTTCTGCAAGATAAAGTGCATTTACAGGGGGAATTCCCACTGATCCAGACGGTAAGAAATTCCAATTATCTGGATCCAAAGAAGAATGATAACTTTGAAACACAGGCTCTCCTGTATGAGAGTAGTGGCGTAAATTTTTCATCGCCAAGCGTGCTCGCTCATCACTCATGCGATCGCCGTTGCTTTCACGAAAAAGACGCAAAAGATAATCACACGCATGATTTGTGGGAGAAGCATGTGGCTTCACGGCCAAGAAATCATCCGGTCTACGTTCCACAAGATGGAGCAAACCCAAAAGATGCAATGCTGAAGAACAAGCCGATGGGTGCCCCCCAACCTTTGGATCACTTCGCTCGGCATCTGGTCGATTATTAGCGATATAAATCATCGCCATGGCATGAGCTTGGGCTCTCAACAAAACTCGACTTAGAAGTTCCGTACTGGGCACTTCATCTGTTCGTGAATTTTTCGAAGGCTTTTCAACGCCCGATTTAGCAGATTCTTGTGAATTTAAAGATTGCGAACGAGAAGACATAAATTATGAATATGAATCAACTTTGGCAGCTGATCTAGTGAAAAAACACCAAGTTCTTAAGGTCTTATGACAATTCACAAAAAAACATGGAATATTTTAGAAATTCCCCTTTTCAAAAAGCCCCTCTCCGTTATATCCATATTAAGTCCCAGCAATCGAAGTGTTCCCTTCGTCTAGTGGCCTAGGACTCATGGTTTTCATCCATGCAACACGGGTTCGACTCCCGTAGGGAACGCCAAATTCAAATTGCGACATTTTAGAAATGACACTTTTATAATATGACATTCAAAAAAAAAGACATTGGTGATGATTACGAAATTGAAATCGGTCAAGGCGACAAAACCCAAGACGGTGATTTTGAACAGCTTTTAAAATCATCCTTTCAAAAAAAAGAAACTCGCCTCAGTGTAGGCTCTAAAATCAAAGCAGAAGTTCTCTCTGTCGGAAAAGAAAACATCGTTGTTTCTACGGGAACTCGAACAGATGGAATTGTTGCTCTTCAAGACCTTCTCGATGCCAATGGGCAAAAAGATGTAAAAGTAGGCGACATTCTTGATCTCTATGTCACTCAAATGAGAAGCGAATCGATTCTTCTTTCTCCTTACTTTTCTCAATATTCTTCAAAATCTCGTCAGGGCTACAAAAACAAAGCAGCTACTGACAGCACTGCAGCCGCAAAAACAACTTTTAGAGATTCTCTAAAAGTTGGGAATCAAATCCAAGGCAAAGTGACTCGTATTGAACCCTTTGGTGCTTTCATAGAGCTTGCTCCTGGCACTGAAGGCCTCGCGCACGTTTCGGAACTCAGCTGGACTCGCGTTAAAGATCCTTCTGAAGTTCTTAAAGTGGGCGATCTTGTAAAGGTTCAAATTTTGAACATCGAACAAGGCGATCGAAAAACAAAAATTTCCCTTACCCTGAAAGATGCTTCTCAAAATCCTTGGCAAAACATCCCCAGCCACATCCAGGCTGGAAGAGTCGTTCTCGGAAAAGTTACTCGTTGCGCTCCCTTTGGAGCTTTTGTGGAATTAGCTCCCGGGATGGACGGACTTGTTCCCCTTTCTGAACTCAGCAGCTCTAAGCGAGTAAACAATGCTGAAGAAGTTGTGACGATTGGACAAGAAGTTTCTGTTCTTGTGAAAGAAGTGAATCCAGAAACAAAAAGGATTTCTCTTTCCATTAAAGCTGCAACTGATGCAGCAGCAAGCGCTTCCGAGGCACAAGACATTCAAGACTACGCAAAACAACAATCTACTCGATCAACACAAGCATCAAGTGATTTTGCAGCCAAGATGTTAGCCGCTTTGAATAAGAAGAAATAAATTTAAAAAAGAAATCAAACAGCCTGGGCCGCTGCCCATGCAGAAGACCAGGCCCATTGAAAATTGTATCCCCCCAGCCATCCAGTCACATCCACTACTTCACCAATAAAATAAAGACCCGGGACTTTTTTAGCTTCCATCGTTTTTGAAGATAACTCGTCGGTATCTACACCTCCGCGAGTGACCTCTGCCTTTGCATATCCCACGGTATGCGTGGGAAAGAGCTTCCAGTGTTTAAGCTGATTCCCTAAGTCCAAAAGAACTTTGTCTGCAATTTGCATCAGGGGACGCTCAAGTTCTGGCCTATTTGAAATAAAAAACTCCACCAATCGAAGAGGCAAAAATTCACTTAATAAAGTAGCAAGCAAAGCCGGATTTTTAAGGTTTTTTTGTTTTTGAAGAAACTCTTCTATTTTTTGATCAGGTAATAAATCAATCTCAATCGCATCGCCTTTTCTCCAATAAAGAGAGGCTTGCAAAGCAGCGGGCCCGCTCAGCCCCCGATGAGTGAAAAGTATATTTTCACGGAAGGACTTTCCGTTACAAGTCATTAAGCAATCAACCGAAATTCCAGACAATGCCTTGATCGCTGAGGCATCAGGACTGTGCGAAGGATCAAACACAAAGCCATCAAGGGCGGCAAAAGTAGTCACGACCTTTAACCCAAATTGCTTGGCAAGATCATAACCAAAAGGGCTCGCGCCCAGAGAGGGAATCGAAAGTCCGCCCGTCGCAACAACCAAGGACTTAGCCAGAACGCTTTGAGCGCCTAAATTAATTTCAAAGTTTTCATTTTTTAAGATTTTTTGAATTTGAACCCCAAGTCTTATTTCAACCTTTGCACGAAGACACTCTGTTTCGAGCATCTTCACAATGTCTCGTGCGGAGTGATCGCAAAAAAGCTGTCCTAACTTTTTTTCGTGAAACGCGATTCCGTGTTTTTGAACGAGCGCTATAAATTCTTCGGGTGGATATCGAGTCAGAGCCGACTTACAGAAATGTTCGTTCTCAGAAACAAAACGATCTGCAACCGTCCCTACATTTGTAAAATTGCATCGGCCACCACCCGAAATAAGAATCTTACCCCCAAGCTTAGAGGAGTGATCCAAGAGCAGAACTCTTCGACCGCGCTGAGCCGCCTGATAGGCACACATCATCCCCGCAGCTCCTGCTCCTATAATGGCGACATCAACTAGCATATCTTTAGAATTTCATATTCTTTCAAACGACCCATGATCGGCATTTCAACAACATCACCCACGGTCTTGCCCATCAACTCAGACCCAATCTTTGAATCGGGTGCCACGATCTGAACTTTGAGAGAGTCTACTTCTATTAATATGCCTCCGCCCTTTGGAGCGAGAAAAAAAAGCTTCTTCTCTTTGCCCGACACCACTTCCACAAGAGCTGTAATCCCAATTGGGGAGTTAGAAGTGAACTCAAGAAGTTCCAAATTTTGATACGAATGAATAATCCACTGGAGTTCTGCAACTCTCCGAGCTTGAGCCCCCGCAAGATAAGAAGCCTCGAGTCCCCGAGTATCATACTTATCCTCCGCTACGCTTTCTTCGTGAGTCGCAGCCTCTCGAGCTTCCTGAGCGGCTTTAACCATAACTGCTAGCTCAGACTCAAACTGCTTTATGATCTTAGATATGATTTGTTGCTTTAAAAACAAGCACTTACAATAAAACCAATTAGGCCCATGACGCTCTGAGAAAGACAATTTAATTATATGTTGCGTCACGAACGGGTCATTGCTACCTTTAGGCCCCATGAAAAGATATTTAATTGTTGCTCTATTGGCTTCATCTTTAAATGCTCAAACAGTTACTCCCACAAATGCACCCGTTAATAACACTTTGAAATATGCGTTGGACACGGGTTACCAACTTACCGGAAAAGCTCTCGTTGGCGAACACAATATCCAATACACCCACGTTTTCGACGATTCTTTTAAGATTTCTGCGCAAGGTGACTTTTTTACGAACTTTGAACACGACAAAACTCACAACACCAATGACGAATGGACGACCTATCTAAAAGATCGATATCTTCGATT
>JBILWH010000183.1:0-3925 GCA_044370015.1 Bdellovibrionota bacterium
AAGATTAAATTTTGATTAAGAAATTTTTAAATAATTTTCTAACGTAAAATAGAATTATGCGAAGTTCGTGCTTCCGTGCAGTTATGGGAATGTTTTTTATAAGTGCTTCCCAGGCCATTGCCTATATTGATCTCAGAAATCCCGAAAATTTAAAAGGAACTCTCGCAACAAATAATACAGTTCTTCAAGCTATTCGGGATTATGGAAATCCATTAGAGGCGCGCGGTGGACTTGTCTATGATCGCAAAACTGGTGAGTTGATAAGATCTCCCGATGTTGGGAATGAACTTATTGGGGATGAACGTGTTGGAGCTGAGCTTGTTGGAGACATACCAGACAAAGGTGATGAATCTGCTAGGCCATCTGATGGTTCTGCTAATCTAAATGACGAGAATTCAAAGTCTTTAGTTCCATCCGGTAAAAATTCTTCAACAGGTTTACCTCTCTCTAGA
Organism: Bdellovibrionota bacterium; assembly: GCA_044370015.1. Taxonomy (GTDB): domain Bacteria; phylum Bdellovibrionota; class UBA2428; order UBA2428; family UBA2428; genus CANIGN01. The sequence goes on from JBILWH010000183.1 coordinate 453, forward strand.
GGTCTTTCTGCATCCAATATTCTTAGTGGCTCTACGAGTGGATTTACTTCAGGTAAGGTTTTGGGATTAAACCCTGGATCTACTACTTCAGTTGCATCTAGTGCAGCAACTTTTCTTGATGCAAATAAGTACGCCTCGATTACCGAGAAGGCAATTGCCTCTAATGAAAGAAACGAGGGAGTGGCTTCTTCTCTTCCGGATTTAAATAATTTAAATAATGGTGGGAAAACCCTGCAGAGTCTTTCAACCGCGAACCCTAGCCCTAACCTTTTAGGAAATGATGGTTCTTCACTATCAGACGTAACAGGGGGCGGGAGTACTATTGATATTGCAGGTTATAATGAGGCTTTTCCTTCTAGTAGCTATGGTAGTCCTATGCTTGGCTCTGGTGAAGTCAGTTTAGATGGAAATAAAGGTCAAGGAAATATCCCCCAAGGTGATGCCCCTAAGCATTCCAATACAGGTAATAAATCTGAAGATTCTTCTAAAAAAGATACACCTATAGGAGAGGGGAATCCTCCAAAAGATCCTAGTAAAGACCCAATAGCAAAACCAGAAAACTGCCAAGCCGCTAAAGAATTGTTTTATGCAAATTTTAATAACACAAGTTCTTACACGGAAGAAAAAATTGTCACTGACAAAGATGGAAAATCTAGAAAACAATACTGTGTTAAGCCTCAAAAAAATGATTTGTATGATGTCTATGGCGCTCTTGGTAATTTAGAAGAATCTTGCCCACAAGAGATTGGAGCGTTGTTTTATGGGTCTGATGCAGAATCGGCCTGTGTTTGGGTTGACGATCCTCCCTCTGCCTCAGGTCACAAAGGGAATAACTTAGGCGACTTATTTTCTAAGGAATCAGTTGAGGGTGGCTCTGGCAAAGCAGAAGCTGGCCAGACAACAATTCACAATCAAAGAAACATAACTAGTGGAGATGGTAAATGAGGCTTTTAACATTTTTGATTTTTTTAATTTCTTATCCTTCGTGGTCTTTGTCTTTGGATTTAACCAAAGATGTGAAAAGAACTCTTGAGAGATTTTCAACTGCAGGAAGAGCTCTTGAGTTAAATGTTGGACAAAGTGGCCCTGCTATCAATATTTTAAGTTTAGATGGAAAAGAAAATTTTGTTTTTAGTCGCAATTTAGATCACTCAAAAGGGGGCAGTAATTTTTCAATCGGTGGGGATTCTGTTCAGGGAGCTAGCAGTCCTAGTATGAATCCCAGCGAATCTTTCTATCCAATAAATGGTGGTTCTAAAGGAGGAGAGGCTTCAGTTCCCGCAAGTGTTTTTTTAAACTCTCCCAGTTCAGTGAGTGCCTCGCAGCTTTTTTCTTCAACAGGAAATTCTTCTGCCAGCGTTGTAATAAAGAGTGGTAGTTTGAAGGCTGGTCAGTACGCTCAACTCACAAAACGTGCTTTAGATAATGTTACTTCAGAAGAAGCCCTTCTTGCACAAACATATTCTCCAGATGGGAATTCTGATTTAGTTACCAAAAATAAATCTACTGTTGGTAGTGGATCAGTTGATAGTGGATCGTTAATTGCCTCTCGAGGTAGCCCTTCTTTGGGTGGGGCTTTTTATAAAAATATCGGAGAATCTTTTCCCGAAATTTTACCTCCTGATTCTAAACACGATGGTAAAGATTCATCACAGGCAGTCAGCAGATCTGATGATCTGGATGTGCCTGGGGAAAAAAGTCATTCTGCTGAAACACCAAGTCCTTCAACAGAGACAAAGAGTCCGCCTTCTAATCCACCTCCTAATCCTTCTTCTCATTCCCCAGGCCAAACTGGTGAGACGGTGACAACACCTAATGAGAGTCCTGAAACAAAACCTAAAGTTGAGCCTAAAGTTGAGCCTACTAAAACAGAACAAGTTTTTTCGTATCATGCCCCAGTAACTAGCCCAACAAAGTCAGCACTTCTCTCTAATGCTGATGTTGGTACAATTGCTTCACCACCTAAGACAGAAAGTGTTGCGGCTCCTAGTTTGCTTGAGCCAAGCAAAACTCAAGACACAACAGGATTGCTAGGCACAGGCTCGAGCTTGAATTTATTTGGTATGTCTGATTCAAGCCAAGCTGATTCGTTTTTGGGAAGTGGGATGTTTAGTGGGGGCGGGCTTGGTCATGAAACAAGCTCAATGATGAAGGATTTTAGAGATAATTCCTGTGAAAGTGCAGCAAGAATGTTGAAAGATGATTCAAATATTCAACGAGTATTATCTAAGATGGATTCTGAGGATTTTTTTTGCTTTGATGCAAAAAAGAATTCTGGAATTACTAAAGATTCAATAAAAACAAAATTGGATTATATTAAAGATGCGTGTCGTGGGTTTGTTGCTGTCTCCTATTCAGGACTTCCTAACTCTAGACATCCCAATGTCGTTTGCGTGAACTTTAAGCTTTCAGCAAAGACACCTGAAAATCAAAGAAATTACGATTTATTGAAGATAACTTTAAACAGTATTCCTCTTGGGGAAGAAGAAAATAAATTAATTGTTGGTAAAACTCCTTCTCCAGAAATAGCAACTGGTGATCTTGGTAAAAGAAAATTCGATAGTGAGGCTGTGCTTGCTGGCGCAGGCACTGTTATGCAACAAACACCTAAGCGCCAAGAACCTGACACGTCTACACCCTCTGGAGATCAAAAACACGATGAAAAGCAAACTGGCGTAAAACCTATATCATCCTCACCATTACCTTCTTCTTCGTCTGGGCTCATCGCAAGTGCAGGTGATCCTACAATTGGGAGTAGTTTTGAACACAAACCTTTAACACTAGGCTCTTCACTCACACAACATACGGGTGCTTTGCAGTTAGGAGTAGGCCCTATTGATAATGGCACAAGTCTAAATTTTCCTTCTAGAACTGTGAGTGGTGGAGCTGGTCGTTATGGTGAGCCTGAACCTTTGAAAGATAAAATAGAAAATTTAGGAAAACAACTTGATGGAATTGTTAAGACAAAAGTCGATTATTATACGCCTCAGGCAAAAAAGATAAGATGTGAAAAGAAGGCTCTTGAATTTCAGTTGTATTTAAAACCTAACTTAGGTTTTCCGATGGTTGAGAATAATCAAGATTTTAAACTATTTTGTTACAGAACTTCTGTGGATAAAGTAACTGAAAATAGGATAGCGGATATTCAGTCTGGGTGTGAGCAGTTGATAGCTCATGGTACGCTTGATGCCAAGGGAGGTAAGTTTTGTATATATTTAAATAAGCTACATAACCTTAAATCAGAAAATTTTCAAAATGAGAATGATAAAAATGAGCAGCTTCAAAGGTTAGAATCAGTTCTTGATTTTGATTCTCAAAGCGCTCCAGAAAACAGTGGGCGCCATACGTCTAGTTAATACCAGAGATTGCCAATTATTTAATTTTATCATTGAAGGATAATCTTTGTGTTATTCCGCAATGTGTTGTGCAGTTTGTTTGTGAGGAAGGATTTGCTGACAATAAAAAAAAGAGTC
>JBILWH010000184.1:0-3912 GCA_044370015.1 Bdellovibrionota bacterium
AAGAGCACTTTCTATTCCGTGGTTTTTTTTATCGCCTCCATTAAAGTATTTTTCTGTGACAAAATCAAAGTCGATACTTTCTTTTAAGTGATTGTCAAAAAAAGTTGTTTCAAAGGTCGAATTAATTTTTTCAAGATCTTGGAGAATTCCAGCCTCGTAGGAAACAACATCCTCAGCTTGAAGCGAGGGATTCCCGTAGCTTGAAAAAAGTTGGTAGAGGCTTGCTCTTCTGTAGGCTTTGGCAGCTGATAAATGAAGAATAGAATTTGTTAAATGGATGGGCAGGCTTAGGCTTGAGAAATAAGCTAGATTTAATTTGGAAGAAAGATTGAGTTCTTTCTCAAGTCTGAGGCCCGCTTTAAAATCAAATTTCTCAAAATGTGCATCGTAGAGATTTCTCAGGCCTAAGGAGTATTTCTTTTTGTTGATGATCCCTGTTGTTTCTGAACTGTTTGCTTTTTCAAAGTCACTCTCAAAAGCAGAAGTGAGTTTGTGTTGCTCTCCAATTTTCCATTTATTTTCATTTTGAAGAGATACGAAATCACTTTCATAGCGAGCATATTCAACTGAGTTTTTATGATAACGAAAATCTTTTTGATAAGAAATTGAGCTTTTGTTTTGATAGTTTTTCTGAGAGTCATAGAGTGCGTTCAAGTGAAGGGCCAGATTGAGTCCTGAATCGCGCGCTCCTATTTCGTCACCTCCAGTGCCACCTCTTAAATCCGCTTCGTTGAAGGAGTGGTTGATAAAAGAAGAAGAGTTAATGTTCCAGTTTTTAGAAAGTTGAGTATTCGTAAAGAAGAATCCGTTTTGAGAGCTTCTTCCGTCTTTTTCGCTATTTCCTAATTTTGAGCTAGCGGAGGAGATGCCCTCTGTTGAAAATAGGTTTCCAAAAATTAAGGATTTTGTGTTTCTAAAGTTTTTTTGAAAAAGACCTTCAAGGTTAAAGCTGTTGTATGTGGCATAGCTTCCTTCTAGATGACTTTTTGCTTTTGAAAGATCTTGATGAATGAAGACAACGGCTCCTGTTGAACTTGATCCCCAAATGCTTGCCTCAGGTCCTCTGATGATTTCTATTCTTTCTTCACCAGATAACTTAAGTCTTGAAAAGTCAAAGCTTGAGCTGGGATCAAGCAAATCATTGAGTCGAATTCCATTCCAGATAACAAGAATGTTGCCATTCCCAAGGCCTCTAATGGTGCTCGTGCTGATGCCTTGAAAGTTAGAACTAAATTGAAAGCCGTTTTCTTTTTTTAAAATGTCTCCCAGGGTTTTTTGTGAGGAGACTTCTTTAGCTTGCTTGGGTAGTGTGTATCGTTTGGTTAAAGGGCCTTCGTCAATTTCTTGGCCCTCAACCGCGACGAGGATTTCTTGTTCTTTTGGTTGAGCCCTTAAAAACTGAAAAAAGAATGAGCTCAAAATAATGGCCCAAAAATAAAAAATTTTCATTGAATTTGAACTCTTAGAGATGAATCATAAGAGAGTGTTTGACAATGGAATAATAGTTTTTGATGGCGGTATTGGAACAGAGCTCTATTCTCGGGGTTTTTTTATCAATCGCCCTTTCGAAGAGCTCAATTTAAATGCCGCAGGAGATGTGCTGGCTGTTCATGAGGCTTACATCAAGGCTGGTGCAAATGTCATCACAACTAATACGTTTTCGATTAGTCGCCCTCAGCTAAAAAAGTTTGATATCGAGGATAAGCAAGGGGAGCTCATCAAGGCTGCTCTTGAAATAGCGAACAAGGCTCGTAAGGGAACAGATGTAAAAATTGCTTTTTCTATTGGACCTACGGGAGTCTTAATCGAGCCGCTGGGGCCTACCAGCCGCAAGCAAGCCAAATCTTATTTTGCAGAAATTGCAGCTTGTGCATTTAAACACGGAAACTTTGATCTTTATATTTTAGAAACATTTACAAATATTTCGGAATTAGAAGACGCCATAGAGGGTGTTCGAAGTGTGGATTCAAGAACTCCGATTTTGGCTTCCTTTGCTCCTATAAGTCATCAAGAGAATTTGATTCAAAATTTCATGGATAGAATTTCTCATCGTGAGGACATACAGGCTGTAGGCCTTAATTGTGGTCAGGGGCCGAGTGATTTATATAAAACACTTAAAAAGATTGCTCCGTCAATAACTAAACCGATTATCGTTCAGCCAAATGCGGGCATTCCTAATCAATTTAACGGGCGTTATTTTTACATGACTAGTCCTGATTACATGGCAAAATACGCAAAGAATTTTGTCGAGGCGGGTGCTGCGGGTGTGGGGGGCTGTTGCGGAACGGGACCTGATCATATTCGTGCTATTCGTAATGCGGTTCGAATGCTCAATTCAAAGCGTATCGTTGTTGCGCGCGATCTAAGTGCTGAAAAAAAGAATGCACAAAAAAATCAAATTGGACAAAGGCCATTAAGCGAACGCAAAGAATCTTACATGGGGCAAAAGCTCAAAGAAAATCGAAAGATTTTTTCAATCGAAGTGCTGCCTCCTAAGGGCCCAGACGTTGAAAAATTTCTTCAGCAATTAGATTTGATTGATCAAAACAAAATTGATTTTGTGAACGTTCCCGACGGGCCTCGTGCGAGTACTCGCATCAGCTCCATGCACGTGGCCTCTCTTGTGAACAGAGATCCAAGGTTTAATTTAAAAGCTTTGCCTCACTTCACCACACGGGATCGAAATTTAATTGCATTGCAGTCAGATCTTCTGGGTGCTTACGTCAATAGTGTTTTTGATGTGCTTGTTGTGACGGGCGACCCTCCCAAGCTTGGAAATAATCGTGAGGCAACTTCTGTCTATGACGTTGATGCGATCGGCTTAACCTATATGATGAATTGTCTTAATAAAGGTGTAAGTCCCAAGGGGGAAAATCTAGGCAAGCCGACTAATTTTGGAATTGGAGTGGCCTCGAATCCAACGGCGATCAATATTGAGCTCGAAATACAGCGATGGAAATACAAGTGCGAATCGGGAGCGGACTTTGCTGTGACGCAGCCTATCTTTGATCCTGAGGCTTATTTGCGCTGGAGAGAAAGTATTTCGGCAGATAGTCGTCCGCATCTTGTGGGTATTTGGCCCTTTATAAGTTTTGCAAATGCAGAATTTCTTGCGCATGAGGTTCCCGGGGTGAAAGTTCCTGAAGCAATCTTGCAGGAAATGGAAAAAACCAAAGATAATAAAGAAGAAGCTATTAAGAGAGGAATCGAAATCGCTCTTCGTACCATGAAGAAATTAGAAAATTCTTGTGAGGGCTTTTGTGTGAATGCGCCTTTGGGTAAGGTAGAAGTTGCTTTGGAGCTGATTAAGCTTTTTAGGAAATGATGATTATTTAAAAATAATGAAAATAAAAGTTGAATCTCGATCAGAGAATTTTGAACTTCAAGTAAATGTTGGTCACAAGCTTCTGCATTTTTTGCAAGATGCAGGAATTCCTGTGAATGCCGCTTGCGGCGGAGCCGGAAGTTGCACCAAGTGCCGAGTCAAAATCAAAGAAGGTTTTGTGGCTGTGACGGCAGCAGATAAAAAAGCTTTTTCAGAATCTGAATTAGCCGCAGGTTGGAGGCTTTCTTGCCAGGCTCATCCCAGAACAAATTTAAGTTGTTTAGTGCCTGATGTTGAAAATTTAAATGCCAAGCCTCGAGTGATTGTTAGCAAAGAACAGTTTTCGTGCAAAAATCCTGTGCTTGTCTGTGATTTGGGTTCTACGGGTGTCGTGGTTGCTCTTGCAGATGAGAAAGGAAAGATTTTAGTCGAAACTCATTTGCTTAATAAACAAGTTCGTTTTGGTGCTGATGTGATGACTCGATTGAAAGTGGCTCAAGATCGAGGTGTAGCGCTTTTACATGAAAAGATTTTGGATTCTCTTGAGCCTTGCTTAAAAGAAATTGAAAAGGCGAGTCCGGAGCTTT
>JBILWH010000185.1:0-3908 GCA_044370015.1 Bdellovibrionota bacterium
TCCACTTCAATTTCAAGAAGTTGAACCATTGCTAAATTTTCGGGGCGAGAAATACGACCAAAAGAAACAATTGGAGCAGTTTGCGCGTTTCGTCCTAAAATTTTTCTAAGGGCAAGTGCACCAGCTAAACCATCAGGATCAGGATCATCTTGTAACAAAATCGCTACTCGCTCCGCGTCCACAAGCAAATTCTGAAGACCCACAATTTTGGATTGGATGCCCAAAAGATCAAGCTCATGCGCGAAGCCCGATTCCATGAGATCTTTCCAAGCCACACTTCGACGAACCTGACTTAGAGCAGTTTTAGAAATTCGAGTTCCAAGTCTCATCACCTGAACCGCAGGAAGTCGATCTTTTAAAATACCCTCAACCTCTTCTGTTCTGTGAATATCCTCAAAGCCTAAAATAGCGACGACATTTTTTTTCGCAGGATCAGGAAGAGTACACTCCTCAGCAGCTAAGCGAGCATTTTCGATAGAACGCCCCACAAAACTTGATCCGTTAGTGGGAGTAACAATCCATCCACGTCCATCAATCCAAAGACCTAACGAACTCTTCGAAGATAAGATGGTGGTTATACTTTCAGCAGGCCAACTCTGATCTGCAAAAACGTAATAGAGAGTCGAACGGGCCACTCTCTAATTTTTATCATCCTGTTGCAAACTGTCCAGACAATCGAAGCTTGAGAGCAAATTATTGTGCGTTCATTTTACTTTCATCAAGAACTGTTTTTCCCTCTTTGTTCTTGATAGCCGTATTCACCAAAAACCTTATTAAATTCGAACGCTTAGCTCCACCCAGCAAAACCCTTAAATCTTCATGTAAAGACGCGTCATTAACCAAGGCTCCCAAGGTTCCCTCCCCCTTATCTACCTTTGCTAAGACTGAATCCAAACGAGTTAGGCTTTGATCTAGTTTTTTACCCCAATCTCCTTGCGTATTTTTTTTCAAGTTTGCAGAAGCTGCTACCATATTGTCTAAAATTTCATCGACTCTTTTTCCTGTTTTTCCACCCTTAAAAATAAGAGACATATTTTGAGTCAACTCGCGAATATTCTCTAAAGCTTCTCCGCCCTTTTCAAAATACCCCTGAAGACCAGCCTCTTCATGACTACCGATTCGAGCATCATCTTGCAGAAGCTCACCTCCATCACCCTCTAGTAGCACAAGAGTCTTATCTCCCAACATTCCTGCAGATGAAATTTCTGCTTTCAAGCTTGAGCGCAAACGATCTCGATAACGCCCTTCTACAGAAAAGCTAATCAAAACTCCTCTTTCACCTGGAGGGGGTAATGTTTTTCGAAGCACTCGACCCACGTCTACACCCGACATGTAAACAGGTGCTCCCACGTTTAAACCCCTTGCATCTTTAAAAAGAGTCGTGAGTCGAAGCTGAGTATTAAAAACTCCGCTGCCTCCCATAAAAATAATGAACCCCACTCCAACAATAAGGCTTACCAAAACAAATAATCCAACAATGAGGGTTGATGATCCTTTAGCGTTCGGTGCTTCCATTTGTTACTCCTGTCATAAACTCTTCTATGCGCTTATCTTTGCGCACTTCCGTAACCGTTCCTGAAACAATTATTTTTCCGTCTTTCAAAAGTGAAATCCTCTCCGATACAGCAATCGCGGTGGGCATATCGTGAGTCACAAGTATGCCTGATTTACCGCGCTTTTTAAGGTCGAGCATGATGTCTTGAATGACACGAGTATTAAGCGGATCAAGGCCAGCAGTGGGTTCATCATACAAAATAATTTCGGGATCCAAAATTATCGCTCGAGCAAGGCCGGCTCTCTTTTGCATTCCTCCCGACAAATCGGACGGAAGTAAATTCTCTGTTCCTTCTAATCCAATAAGTTCAAGAATTTCTTTCACGCGCTTCTTTTTTTGTGCTCGCGATAAATTTGTGTGGGCATCAAGTGGATACAGTAGATTCTCCTCTACTGTAAAGGAATCAAAAAGCGCACCATTTTGAAAAGCATAAGCAATTTCTTTACGCACATTGAACCATTCTTCTTGAGAGTAAGAAGACATATTTTGCCCCTTATAGCGCATCGTTCCTGAATCTGGTTTTTCAAGTCCAATCAAGGCCCTTAAGAAAACACTTTTTCCTGAACCACTTTGCCCTAGCAAACAAACTATTTCGCCTTTACGAAGATCAAAATTAACACCTTTGTGAACTATTTTGGTGCCGTAACTTTTTTTGAAATCTAAAACTTCTACAAGAGGATCCATCATCAACCTCGAATCATTTCGTGTTCAATAATCCATAAAAGCTTTGTAAGAATAAAATCAGCAATCAAAATCACAATCGAAGATTTCACAACAGCATCTGTTGTTGCATTTCCCACACCCAGGGTTCCCCCTCGAGCTTGCATTCCCTCATTGCAACTTACCGTAGAAATTAAAAATCCAAAAACAACCCCCTTCACCAAGCCGCCCACAACATCTCGGGTGTTTATAATTTCAAAGGATTTAAAAAAATAATCATGCGGCTGTAATCCAAGCTGAGAAGAAGAAGCCAGCATTCCACCAAAAATTCCTACAAAATCTGCGAGCAATGTCAGTAAAGGAGTCACCAGAGTTAAAGCTAAAACCTTAGGAGCGATCACTTTGCGAATGGGATCCGTTCCCAGAGCACGAATCGCATCAATTTGCTGACTAACTTTCATAGAAGCAATTTGCGCAGCCATTCCTGCACCCACACGGCCCGATAGCATAAGCGCTGTAAAGATTGGACCAAGCTCACGACAAATAGAAATGGCTACAATTTTAGGCACATAATATTTTGCGCCAAAACGCTCGAGACCAAAGCCAAATTGAATCGCAAGCACCAAGCCCGTTGATAATGCCGCTACAAAAACAATCAAAAAAGACTGCACGCCTAACACATTCATCTCATACGTAAGCTCAGAAAAAGTAGGTGGTTTTTTTATCCAAACACGAATTGTCTCACCGGTAAGAATCGAATATTCCCCAAGGGCTTCAATCTGCTGGCTTGTTCTTTTTTTTAAGGATTCCGCAAAAGAAAGAACATGGCTTTTTTTCATTAAAAAGAAAAACCTTTCACCATTTTTAAAAAGTCATTTTTCACTGCATTTTGAATTTGTGGAGAGGCTTGTAGAGAAAAATCAAAAATACATTCATTTTTTCGAAGAACAATCATCACCACTTCAACCTTCACTCCATCTAAGCTACCAGAAACATGCAGTTGCTCCGCATCTCGATCAGAAATTCTTAGATTTTTAAATTCAAGCTCCTTGTAGGCTCCAAGTGAACTGAGCGGAGTTCTTAGCAAACGATTCAAGGGGGCCGTAGCATAACGGTCACAAAGAGAGCTCATACTCAACACTGATCCCGTAGAAGAGTGTTGATAAAGACGCTGTGCGCCCTCACTGAGCGGCAAAGATTTCCAACCTTTAAGAGGCTCCGGAAATGAAAAACCTGTCGCAGGGCGATCTTCTCTGAGCGGACCCGTCACCGAACAAGAAGCAAACAAAAGAAGTAAAATCAAAAAGCGCACATGGATAGTTTAGGACAAGTTCAGAACCGAAAACAAGTCCACTCAAAGATAGTGCTTAATTGACGACTCCCCCTCGTCTCCATTAACCTCTTTCCTATATGAAATTGCATAACGTCAAAGTTTTCCCTTCCAAAGTTCACCTTGCTCGCGAAGATCAGCTGGCTTGGAAAATGGCTGAAGTGGCTGCCGATAAGGTTGAAGTCACTGAAGAAGTGGTTGAAATGATCGGAAACCGCATTATCGACAACGCTTCAGTTGCACTTGCGGCAATCAACCGAACTCCCGTAGCGAATGCTCGAAGCCAAGCTCTTGCGCACCCTCGTGAAAAAGGTGCGACTGTTTTTGGAATTTCAAATAATCAAAAATTCGAAGCAGAATGGG
>JBILWH010000186.1:0-3897 GCA_044370015.1 Bdellovibrionota bacterium
GACTGCGCTTGGAAATTGTTATTCTACAGATGAAAATGCGATTTTTTTAAAAAACGATCAAGAATCAGACAAGTGTTCTGAGAATCAAGACTTGAGAGCTGCTTGGTTAGGCGCTGCTGCCACAAGGGGATTCGCTCCTGCACAATATCAATATGGGCTTCTTTATTTTTTTGGAGTTGGCGTAAAAGTGGATATGCAAAATGCAGCGAATTGGATGGCACAGGCAGCTGGACAGGGTTACCCAGAGGCTTACTATACCTTGGGTGAAGTTTATCAATTTGCTTTAGGTAGACCGAAGAACATGGAAAAAGCTCTTAAGCTTTTTGAAAAAGCTGCTTCTCTTGGAGAGCCTCGCGCGAAGGAACGATTAAGAGAGCTGAAGTCTGAGTAATTGGGTTCTCAAAGAGGTGATAAACTAGGTTTTTGATACGTTTTAGAAGTGGCGGAGCGGACGGGACTCGAACCCGCGGCCTCCGGCGTGACAGGCCGGCGTTATAACCAACTTAACTACCGCTCCAAGTTGGGATTCCCTTATACGTAATAGGCTATGGCGCGATGGTCAAGAAGAGACCTAAGAATAAGTTGCATTACACTCCGCGCAACCTCTTTTGTTCGAGAGGGGGGTGGGGTTCTAGCGGATTTTAAACTTCGCCCTAAACTGTAGCCATGAAAACAGAAAGCACACGTAAAAAATTTTTTTCTATTTTAACTTTCATCGTGTTTGCACAACTTGCGAGCCTGCAATCTTTTGCAGCTGACGTCCCCGCAAAAACAGTCATTCATTCGGTAAAAATTGAGTATTCGCGCATGTTGTATCCAGTGAATGCTCAAGGCTTCGAGATTAATCAAGCTATAATTGGTGGCCACGTACATTTTGAAGGCAAGCCTGAGGTGAATGTGACTCTTAAAATTGGGGGTCAAGTCTATACTGCGCCTACTGATCCTCATGGTAATTTTTCGTTTTTTGTTTTTGCAAATTATGCAGGACGCTTTGAAATAGGTGCATGGTCACCCAATTCAGATGCTTACGTAACAAGTGGTTCAAAAGAACTAAATCTTAAATAAACATTTTTATTACTTCTATTTATATTGGAGTTCCTTTGTCGATTTCTTTAAGAACTCTTTGTTTGTCTTCCAGGCCAAGAGAGCATTTTTTGAGAAGTCTTGGTGTGTGTGAGGCAAGCCAGGCCACCAGTAAAACTTTGAACAGGCGAGCAAGAAAGTAGATAATTAGAAAAGTTTTGAAGGGAAAGCCTGAAAGAAGAGGAAGAATGATAAAGGGTTGTATGGGGAAGGGACCCATAATCGCGACAACCAAGGCAAAGCCCCCATATTTTGCCATAAAATTTGCAACTGTGAGCCAAGCATTACTTTGGAAAAATTGAGGAAAAAATTCTCTTAACAAGTCTGCATCCCAGTAAACAATTCCCGCAAGTAGCGCTGCCCCTAAAAAATTACCAAGAGCAAATATCAAACCAATCCTTATCCAGTTTTTGGGTCGGCCCAGAACGGCAGAAACCAGTAAAGCATCTGAGGGAATTATGCCCACAAAAACATCAGCGGCAGTGAGGGCCGAAACAGCATACGGATACCACTTTTGATCTGTGAAGCGAAAAACTTTTGAAATTCGATTTTTAATTTTTTCTAGGTTTGGAAGCCTTAGAAAAAATGATTTTTTTGAGTTGTCCATCCCTACCAAGATTAGATTAACAGCTTTATAAAGAATGGTACACGCTACTGGGCTCGAACCAGTGACCCCCACCATGTCAAGGTGGTACTCTAACCAACTGAGCTAAGCGTGCGCAGGGTAATCTTGCCTCATGTGTAAATGGTAGCTGAGGGCGGAGTCGAACCGCCGACCTGTGGGTTATGAATCCACCGCTCTCACCAACTGAGCTACCCAGCCATTACAAATGAAGACACGAGGCATAATAGCGCCTCAAGGGTGTGTGAGCAAGTCTCGTAAATCATGTTAGCCTTTTTTTCGAAGGGGTACTGCATATGAAAAAAATGACGTTGAAATTTGGGGTCTTAGCCATGGCATCTTCCGTGGCGCTATCATCACTCTGGTCTCAGGAGTGGTCTCAAGAGAGCTTGGTCAAGGTTAAAGGAGTGGTTACCGGATTTAGCGGACTTAAAATCGATAATATTGTGGATGGTGCAGTCGTTTTGCCAAGTCTTTCTGCTGAAGATTTATTCCAGTTTCAGGTTGATCAATTTATGGGGCCTCCCGAAAAAATGAGTGTCGCAGGAATTTTTAGCGCAGAGGTTCCCTCAAATTTTCATTTCCCTAAACAAAGCGAAAAGTATGGTTTTTTTCCTGTGAGCTTTGGAAAAGATCATTTTAGTATTTATGCGGCAAAAGGCTCAAAGAACGAACTCATCGCGGCTTGGTTTCAACTTCCTTGGGACAAAATGCTCGATATGGATAGCAATAAAGCACCGCCCACAGATATGTTGCCTTTACTGAAGTTTAAAAAATTTGCAGTGACTGAAGAGCGTGATTGGTCTGAAGCTTCTAATATTTCTCTTAATTTGGATAGAGGATCAGGGGCAGCGGTCAGTTTTTCTTGGGAGCGTAGCCCTTTGCAGGGTAAAGATATGGATGCGCTTTTCCTTTTTCAAGGAACAAAAACTGAAAGATGGGCTTTTGCAAATCTTCTTGGGAAGCCTGCTACGAGTGGAACGATTGCGGGAATCAGTGGACTTGAAGAAAAGTATAAAATGCTTTTTATGCGCACGCATGTAACTGAGCAAGATGTAACCGCAGCGGAAGGCTGGATTCGTAGTGCACAAAGTTCTGAAAGAGTTGTTGTTCAATCTTTGCCTCCAGCACTTGAGGCAACTCTTGAGAGTCCCGAAACAGTTTCTTGGACTCCTGTAGAGGCTCCTGGTTGGATAAGTTTTGTGATTGCGGCAAATGCTCCCAAGCCAAGTATCTTTCGAATTGATGGAATCTTTGGAGGAGCTTTTGCAAGAACCGCTGAGCAAAAACAAATTTGGCTAGATCCGCGTGCAGGCACTACACAAACAGGCCTCAATGAGAATACACTAAAAGATGTAAGCGTTATGATGGCATTTATTGGTACCCGTGAAGAAGTTACTATGCCTGAAGCGGGAACAGATAATGCTGCTTTCATTAATGCCGCTTCAGAAATTAGGATGAAAAAATTGAAATGATAAGAAAATGGTCGTTGTACGGGGCTTTTTTTGTTTTAACTTCTTGTGTGTCTTCGGTTCCGCCACAACGTCCGTTGGACCTTCCTTATACATATATTTTTGAGGGTCGTTTTGATGATGTTTGGAGAGCTTCAACCGCTGTTTTAGAAAATTACACCATAACATCTGCAAATAAAGATGCGGGAATATTGCAAACTGATTGGGAAAATCAGCGCTTTAATACGGATCTTTACGAAAACCCAGAAATTCAGCCTCAGCTTGAAGAGGTACGGTCTCGTCTAAAATTAAAACTTTCAAAAGCTCGAACCAATGATACGGGAAAAAGAGCTGTTCGTATTCAAATTAATAAAGAGTTTGAAATTTTTAAAAACTTTTACTCGGATTGGGAGCGAAGTCCAACCGATGGCTATGAGGAACAAGTCGTTTTGTATCGTATTCATCAAAATCTAAAAATAATTAATATGAAAAAGAAAAAAAGTCTTGGCGCAAAACCTAGAAAACAAATAAGCCGAGATGAAAGCGAAGAAGATTCTGATAGGGAGTCCAATAGTCAATCAACTAGTGATGAGTAGTTTATTGGTCGCTTTGCTCAGGTAGCCTTTCTTCCGCTTTGATTGCTTCGTCTTCTTTTCCTTGTTCCAGAACAGATTCTGTTTGAAGTGATTTAAAGTTTTGAATGAATTTATGCAAAACTTTTTGTTTTGTGAGAATATCGAG
>JBILWH010000187.1:0-3875 GCA_044370015.1 Bdellovibrionota bacterium
CCACCTAAAGCGGTGGCGCCAGCAAGAAGAGTAACCCCAAAATCAACACCTGAAACAATAGAAAGAGACAAACTTTTAGAAGAAGCTAAACAACTGAACATTATAAACCCAGAAAAATTACCACCCGAAAAGCTCAAAGATGCAATACAGAAAGCAAAAGAAAAGAAAGCAACAACAACAACACCACCAGCAGCAGAACCAGCACCAGCACCAGCAGAACCAGTAGCTGATACTCTTGTTAGCACTCAGAAATTAGACAGACTTATAAAAAGAGCTAATGATCTGAATATTAAGAATCCAGAACAGAAATCAATCGACGTTCTCAAAAAAGAAATAGAGAAAAAGGAAAAACAAATAGAAGAGGAATTCAAAAAACAAAAGGAAGGCCCCAACCCACCTCAAGGGACAATGGGCTAGTTAAACAAATATCTACAAATACTCCCCTACCCTCTTCACTATTTTAAAAAAATTAGTTTAAGATAATTTCTATGAATAAAAACTGGATTTTAGTTGTTTGTTTTTCTTCTGTTTTTTCTCTTGCAGCTTTTAGCCAAGGAATCACCGAAACGCCTACAGAGGGCCCCATTATTCCCAGTGAAATCCCTGCAACTTTACCTAAACCTTCGCCAGCCCCTGCTGTTGCAGCACCAACGGAGGCTCCTGTTGCAGCCCCTGCGCCAACCCCTGTGGTTCCTGCTAAACCTTCGCCAGCCCCTGCTGTTGCAGCACCAACGGAGGCTCCTGTTGCAGTCCCTGCGCCAACCCCTGTGGCTCCTGCTAAACCTTCGCCAGCACCCGTTCCAAGCAAAACCTATTCAACCCCCAATACTGTTCCGTCCAACCAAAATTCTGCCTTAAAAAGCACCCCTAAAAACATTCAAGAAGATGTGGTTAGGCCGAGTATTGCTGTTAAAAAAATTCAATTATCGGACGAGCAAAAAGACGCGCCCACATACAAAGACTCACCCGATAAGATTCAATTAAAAGTTCTTCGTCAGATACGCACTTCTGACGACTGCGATCCTATTACTGTTCGCCCCGTAAATTTTTCTCTCACACATGAGCTGATCAATCTCTCGAATAACAAGTCTGATTCAACTTATAATCAAAAGATTGGACTCACGGGTGTTTCAGTCAACATAGAAGATCCTAGCGGATTCTTCTTAGGAGCCAGCAGTTATTTTGCTTCAACAGGAGACCGCGGAGGCTTTATTGGAATTGGTTTAAATACTGGATACACTCTTTTAATCAACGACCTCATTCGCCTTAGCCCAAGCTTATTTGTGGGGGCAGCAGGTGGTGCCGGAGTTGACTCTGTTGGTGGTGGTTGGATCGTACGCCCCTCATTTTCAGCAACTTTAGACTTAAAATATGTTTGGATTGGTGGAGGAGTCTCTTATCTTGTGGCTCCCCAAGGCAATCTAGACTCCGCTCAACCCTTTGCTCAGGTTTCAATTCCCTATGATTTCATGTTCACTAATTTTAGCTTTGATCACACAATT
Organism: Bdellovibrionota bacterium; assembly: GCA_044370015.1. GTDB lineage: Bacteria > Bdellovibrionota > UBA2428 > UBA2428 > UBA2428 > CANIGN01. The sequence goes on from JBILWH010000187.1 coordinate 1,503, forward strand.
TATACGCAAAAACCCGCTTCTGAACAAATTAGCAACACAACCTTTAGAAAATATCGGTTTTCACCTGTCGTAAAAATTTACGACACTCCAGCCTTGCTCAAAACAACGGACAACGTTTCACTTGGTAAAAATATCATGCTCGCTGGTGTGAACATCGAACACTTCATGGACAAAAACTGGTTTTTCAACCTTGAACTTTTAGGAGCTTTCTCTACCAAAGTGAATGGTTACATGACTCTCATGGGTGGACCAGGTTTCTCCTATCAATTAAATGAAGATTTATATATTGAGCCCCAAATTAAAATTGGAATGCTTGGTGGAGGTAAAGTAGACGTTGCCGGAGGCTTGGGAACAGAACCCTCTTTAGATGTTGTTTGGGAAGTAGGTCAACACACGAATTTTAATGCAGGATTGGGTTACCTTTATTCCTTTGGTGGAAATTTTCAATTTTACACGGCCCATCTAGGAATGGGAGTACATCTTGATGCCCACGAAACAAAAGAAAGATACAATAACACTTACAGAGGTTACGCACTTTCTACACATCAACAATCTAACTGGAAAATAGCCGCTTCAAGCTCGCATTATTTTATAGAAAAAGACGCCGACCATGACGTTGATTTAATAGGCCTTGGAATTCGTTATTTTTTAACTCCCTGGCTTTCTATTGATGGAACGGGTTTCTGGCCATACCTCGGCAACGCAAGCGGATATGCAGCGGGCACAATTGGTCCTAGCTTCGAAGCAAATGTTTACGGCCCTGTTGGTGTTATAGCTAGTTTAGCTGCTGGCCCTGCAGCTAAAGCTAAGAAGATGCCTGTAGGTACTGGACTTGTCGTTTCTGCAAATAGTGGACTCAAATTCGACATCACTAAAGAACTTTCACTTCTTAGCACTTTTGGTTTTGTAAGATATGGTGGAGGTGGCTACTCAAATACCTTCACAGGTGGGCTCAATTACGCTTTTGGACTCCCAACTTACAAATATAATTAATTTTTGAGTAGGAGTTTAGATTTTCGATATCTGCGGCCTTGACTCATCCCCTCATTCTTGGGATGTAAGAGGTGCGGGATGGAGCAGCCCGGTAGCTCGTCGGGCTCATAACCCGAAGGTCCTAGGTTCAAATCCTAGTCCCGCAACCAATTTAAAACTCAGTTCTTAACCTAAAGTTAAAAAACACTCCCCACAAACAAGGTACAATCATCAATGATGGTTCGTTATTATACTAATCTGGTTGTTTTTTTGTTTTTTGCAGGAATCGCAGGGTGTAGCTCAGCTAAAAACTCCACTTATTCCCAGCTCAATGCTGAACCCAAATACCCATTTAAAGTTTACGACACCTCTAAAGACCTTACATGGAAAGCGCTCTGTCGAATTTTGGAGTTTTACACTATAACAATCGCAAACTTTGAACATGGTCAGATTTGGACAGACTGGGAAAATCAAAAATCAAATCCAGAAATTTTTGCTTTTAGAAATTTTAAAGAAAAAAACAACAGTCCAGATCGATTACCTGCAAGCATACTCAATCGTTTGCCGGCCGACATAAAAGGTAGATTTGGAGAAAATAATTCTCGATTAAAAGTTTTCTTAACACCTTTTGAGAATGATTCTCAAAAAACTAAGATAGAAATTCAAAAAGATCTATTGACTTACAACACTCTTAACGGACTTTTTAGAACTACTGCCTCTGACCAATTAGAAGAAAATGCAATCTTTGAGAATATCTCTTGGGTTTTAAAGTCTCACGTTCTTAAAACTTGTAACGGTCGTGAAAACCTTTATCTGCCGGAAGAAGAATGTCCGCAAAAAAAGGAAGAAGGGCATGAAGTAAAATGAATAAAAATTTAATATTGTTGCTGACAGGATTTTTTACTTTTCACTTTTCCTGGGGATCAAACTCGCTTAGCAAAGCATCTCTTGATATGGAAAATGAAATCGCTGGAGGAAAACCCAAAGATATCAAAGTTAAGGTTATCAAAAACAGGTTCTTTCTCGAAGGATCCGTAGACAAAGACTCCGAAAAAAAATTTGCAGGCGAAGTCTGTCGTGCTTACGCAGCCAATGCCATTAGTCTAAAAAGTTCTGGATTCAAATCACTTGATGATTTGTGTGTAAACCTAGTGAAGGTTCGTGATGCTCTACTCCCGGATCCGCCTAAAATGATTAGGGTTGAATATCGTGTTTTATATATACCCAATACAAAAATTAGCGTTGGTAATATTTTATCTAAAAATTTCTTCAACTCCACAGACCTCCCAAACGATGCACGGCTAATTAAATCGGTTGCCTTCAGTTTAGTAGACGAAGCAATTTTATCTTCTAATTCTAATGCCCATCAAGGAACAGAAGCTTCAATAACAACTGATAAAT
>JBILWH010000188.1:0-3872 GCA_044370015.1 Bdellovibrionota bacterium
CCTCATCGAGCAGTTCAAGTTCTTCCAGCAGCAGTTCAAGTTCTTCCAGCAGCAGTTCCTCTTCCTCAAGCAGTTCTTCATCAAGTAGCGCGTCTACTGTTGTCGAACAAATCAAAACTATTGCGGGCACTTCTCAGTGCGCAGCTTATTCGTGGAGAGATAGGGGAAGAGCTCCTAAGGGATATATCAAAGGTGTCGCGCTTGCTTATGCAAGAAGCGTTTGTCGATTGGATGATCCGCGGACGGATGTTCGTTCACCTGCATCTCTCATGAGTCAGGCGCAAAGTGGAGCGACCACTAAAGATGCTCTTGCGTGGTATAAACCAACGTTTGATCGACTTGATCTTGAAACAAGTAGGAGTGGCGTAGAAACACTTCGCTCTTTGTTTACGTTAGGTATGGGTCTTGGATTGAGAGAGAGTTCGGGAAATTATTGCGAGGGATATGATACGACCGCTGCTTCTCAGTCATCAATAGAAGCAGAGTCAGGAGCTTGGCAAACAAGCTATAATTCAATTTCAGCTTCTCCTGAATTAAAAAAATTATATGATGAATATCGAAAAGATCCTTCAAAATGTTTCTTAGATGTTTTTAAGGAAGGTGCTGCAAGTTGCAAAAGTAGCTACATAGGGTCGGGAGCGGGATTGGAATTTCAAAAATTCTCTCGAGCTTGCCCAACTTTTGCAGCAGAATACACAATGACTTTGTTGCGAGTTCTACGTAAGCACTATGGCCCTATCAATCGTAAAGAAGCAGAAGTGAATTATTCTTGCAATACAATGCTCAATCAAGTTGAGGCTTTAGTTGAAAAAGGTGGAGCTGCAGCCTGCGACGCTATTAACTAACTTAAATTTTATACAGAAATGTTTTTGCGTTACTTTCATGAAAAATAAGAGGAGTTTTTGAGTAAGCTCCTCTTATTTCAAAAAGAATCAGATTGTCTTTTTCATCTCGAGAAATTTCGGGAATATTAATTTCTATCCAAAGAGATTGTTGATGAAGAGGGTCAGGTCCAGCACATTTGTACCAGTTTGTTTGGGTGTTGTTTGAAAGGTTTTTAATATTACAAATCGGAATAAAAGGTGTTTTGTCTTTTGTTTTACAGCTAACATAAGCATATATTTTTTTAAACGATGAGGAGATGGTTTTATTGAGCCAAGAGCCAGATCCGTTTTGTTCAGTATTGAAGCTTTTAATTTCGCACCGAGGTGAAAGCGGTTGTACTGTGTTGATACTTTCACAAGTTTTTTCTTGAGAGTTAAATTTCTGCCCCCATGTGCAAGCTTCTTTTGAAACGGGAACACATTGAGAAATAAGAGCATTGAATTTATGTTTTTTTGAACATCTTCCGGTGGGTTGCCAAATCTCGGTCGCGGTTCTTCCTTCTTGAGCGTCACCTGGATTTGAAGTCCATCCATTGGGAATTTTGCACCATTTATCTGGATCAGATAGTGGAGGAGAGGGGTTGTCGCAATTTCTAACAAAAACTTCTGTGTCTTTGTTCATTCTCGTTCGATAGTTTTCTGAAAGTCCACCCAAGGCTGCGCCATTTAACTCTTCATTAACCAATTCATCGGAATAACCGAATGAAGGTAAAACTAAAAAAAGTGCCAACAGGCGGGAACAAAACACCACTTTATTTATTCGTAAAAATTCTTCCTATACTTGATAAATATCAAGTTAAATAAAGATGAGTTTTCTGCTAATGTTTATTCATTGTGAAGATCGTAGGCCTGCAGTTCACGATTGCACCCGTTCCTAAATTCATGATCTGCGGCACGGCGAAGAGGTGCCTCTTCGATCATCCGTCTTAGGCCAGGTACGTTGACTCGTATCATGTCGTTGATGTCTTCTTGGTTGGGAAAATGCGAATGTCCAAGTTCAAAGAGTAAAGACCATATACCGTATTTCCAAAAAGCATAGTCTTCAAAAGTTCCATCTGCGGGATAGATGGTTGATCCAGAAAAACCTGTTTCATAGTGGCTTAAAAAAGTTGCTGATAAAGAAAGTTTTTCAAAAATATCATCATATGGGGTAGAGAAGCTTGAGGTTGAGTTTCCCCAGGGATAGGCAACCACAGGCCAGTAAGTATGAAGAGTTGCGCTGGAAATAATATCGGTATTCGCTAAAAATCTGTCTAAACTTTTAGTGGATTGAAGAGTAAAGGGGCCTTCTGTTCCACAGGGGCCGGGGTAGTTGCGATTTGGATCAAAAGATCCGTTGGATCCTGTTTCATATCGGCTTTTGCGATTGTATCCTGCGATATTGAGAACGGGGATTACGTACACAACTTTGTTTTGAATAGGGTTTTCCGCGAGATCTTTTGCAAAGGCAAGTGCGACTTCAGTTGAACCATATTCATTTCCGTGATGAGTTGCGACAACTAAGCTTTCAGTTTCTCCAAAGCCAATTTTTAGCCCCTTAATTTTTTTTCCTGAATCAGAGGGACCAATGTCTATAAGGGTTACGTTTTCTTTGTGGCTAAGAGCTAGGTTCTGTAAGAAAAGTTCAACTTCGCTGTAGTTTTTTCGACTTGCATCAGATTCAGGATAAAATATCTGAGCTTGTGTTTTTGGGCTGAATAACAAGCCTAAGCAAAATATTATCGGAGCTAACAAGGATTTTTTAGTTTTTACATGAATCACTAAACTAGATTAAGAGGTGTCTTTATTTTGACAAGCACCAGATCGTCAAGAGCCTGACGTCTGAAGGTTTTGAGATATGCCAAAATAAAAATTGGAGAAGATATTTTGTCTTTTAAAAAAACATTCGTTATTTATTTTTTATTTATTTTTATGGGAGAAGCTAAGAAAATCTCCGTAACCAAATCTAAAGAGATTGATTTTGCACACTGTTCAAAAGCGAACAATCAATTAAAACAAATGAACGGCTTTTTCCCTACAGAACTTCGAGTGCAAGCAGCACAGCTGTTGATGCGAGACTTAGATCTTCTAAGGCCGCAACTCGTAAACAATTCAACAGGATTGCCAGCTAAGCTTTTAAAGCTTTGTTATGATATCAAACGCAAGGCTTTCGAGTCAGTCTTTACAAAGGGCTCTGAAGATCTTTATGGCCACTTTGATTTTTTAATGACCTCTGGAAGATTCTTTTTTTACGAACAAGCGTGGCATGCTTCTTATAATGTGTTCGAAGCAGCTGCTAAAATTCAGCCTGCATTAATTGATCCAAATCATTACGCTCTACAGGCTTGGATTATGTATCAGCTAACCACTGAAAAACCGGTGAGTTCTGAAGCGTATTTGCAAACAAGCCGTAAGTATATTTCTGCAATGTTGAAATCAAAAGATGTGACAGACTCCAATAAGAAATTTATTAGCCATTATCTGGGAATTATTGAAGAGAACGCTAATAAAATTTATACAGCACGAAAAATGAAAGAAAATGCGGTTGCTCTTGATCCCCAAAACCTAAAGCTTCGTCTAGCTTGGGGTGAGTTTGAAGAGCGAAGTGGTCAACTTGAAGAAGCTTCTAAAATTTATACTGATGCGATTGCATTAAAGTCAGACGATAAAGCGACCCTAATGGACGTTTATTTTCGCTTGCTTGCATTGATGAAGCGCACAGATCAGAAAGAAGCTCTTTCAAAACATTTAAATAAAGCAATAGCTTTGTTCCCTAAGGAAAAATCATTTCAAACATTTAAAGAGAAAAAGACTGCTCCAGACGCGACAAAAAGAATGCCCGCGAGTACTCCATAAAGTTTAGGTTAAGAAAAGATTAAATTTTGATAAAGAAATTTTTTAATAATTTTCTAACGTAAAATAGTAATATGCGAAGTTCGTACGTGCGCGCAATTGTAGGAGTATATTTTAATATTTGTACTCTTTCATTTGCTTCTATTGAGCTTCGAG
>JBILWH010000189.1:0-3822 GCA_044370015.1 Bdellovibrionota bacterium
CTTGAGCCCAGCGAATACGTTTGAGCTTGGGCATGCCTGCAATAAGTGAAGAAATTTCTTTGTGGGGAAGAGGGTAAAATTGCTCAAGTCTGAAGAGGGGTGTCTTGAGATTGTTCTTTTGCCTATGTTCTAGGAGGTCGTAGTACACTTTTCCTGAGCAAAGAATGATTTCTTCTGCGTTTTTGTAATCCAATTCTGTTTCGGGAATAATTTTTTGGAAATTTCCCTCAGATAAAACTTTCATATCTGAAAAGCTTGGAGCGTAACGAAGAAGACTCTTGGGAGTCATAATTACAAGAGGTTTGCGATAAGATCTTTTGAGTTGACGTCTAAGTGCGTGGAATAAATTTCCAGGCGTACTTAAATTGCATACAGTGAGATTTCTCTCTGCACAAAGTTGCAAAAAGCGTTCAAGTCTTGCAGATGAATGCTCCGGACCTTGGCCTTCTTGCCCGTGTGGAAGGTAAAGCACCAAGCCACTGGCTCTTTGCCATTTAATTTCGCTTGAGGCAATGAATTGATCGATGATCACTTGCGCTCCGTTGGCAAAGTCACCAAACTGCGCTTCCCAAATCACAAGACTTGTTGGATCGGACAGTGAGCAGCCATATTCAAAAGCCATCACAGCAGTTTCGGAGAGAGTGCTGTTGAAGACGGTAAAGGGAGCTTGCTGGGGAGAAAGATTTTTTAAAGGACAAAACTTTACGCCACTTTTTGCATCACTTAAAACAGAGTGACGATGAGTGAAAGTGCCTCGTTGAGCATCTTGCCCGCTTAATCGAACAGCGTGGCCCTCTAAGAGAAGTGAACCAAACGCAAGAGCTTCGCACGTTGCCCAATCGAGATTTTTTCCTGCATCTAAACTCTGCTTACGAGTTTCCATGAATTTGGCAACTTTAGGGTTTGGAGTGAAATTTGAAGGTATTTCAGAAATTTTTTGAGCAATCTCGTTGAGTTTTTCTGTCTTTACAAAAGTATAGTAACCAAAAGAAGTTTCTTCGCCCTTTTTGAGAGGCTTACAATTCATCCATTTGCCCTCAAAAGAGGAAGCGTGAGGCATGATATTTTCTCTTCGAGAAATTTCTTGTTCGTTTTCAAAATCTTTTTCGATATCGAGTTTTATTTTTTCAAAATCAACAGGATTGAGAACTCCCGCATCCAATAATTTTTGAGCGTAGAGAGTTCGAGGTGTCTGATGATTTTTAATAGCGCTGTAGAGAAGAGGCTGAGTAAAATTAGGTTCATCCCCCTCGTTGTGTCCGTGTCTTCGGTAGCAGATGATATCAATGAAAACACTTTCGCCAAAGCGACTGCGATATTCAGCTGCAAGTTTTGCCACCCAAACAAGAGCTTCGGGATCATCGCCGTTCACGTGAAATACGGGAGCTTCTAACATTTTTGCAATGTCCGTGGCATAAGTTGTTGAGCGAGCTTCTGTGGGGCTTGTGGTAAAGCCTACTTGATTGTTGATCACGATGTGAATTGATCCACCCGTGCTGTATCCGTCTACTTTTGAGAAGTTGATGCTTTCATAGACAACGCCTTGTCCCGCAATCGATGCATCTCCGTGAATGATGATGGGCATGACTTTTCGCTGTCTTTCACTGAGCGGGTAGCTTTGTTGTTTGGTGTAAGCAACGCCCTCTACCACGGGGCCTACGAATTCAAGATGACTGGGGTTGTAGGCAAGAGAAAGGTGCACGGACTTTTTTGACTTGGTCGTGATGTCTGCAGAATAACCCTTGTGGTATTTCACATCTCCAGAGCCAAGGAGAGAGGATTTGTCGTAGTTGTCGTCAAATTCTGAAAAAATGTAGCGAGCTTTTTTTTGAAAAATATTTGTCAGAACGTTCAAGCGCCCACGATGAGCCATTCCCACAACAACTTGCTCGCTTCCAAATTGAGCGGCTTCGTTGATAAGCTCATCCAAGAAAGGAATAAGGCCTTCGCCTCCTTCCAAGGAAAATCTTTTTTGAGCCACATAGCGTGTGTGAAGGTAATTCTCAAAACCCTCCGCTTGAGAAATTCTTTTGAGAAGTTGTCTTCGTTCTTCATCGCTCAAGCGGACTTTGTTTTGGGTTTCTTCCATTTTTTGACTGAGCCAGTCGCGCGGTTCTTGTCTTTGAAGGTGGGTGAATTCTGCACCAATACTCCGACAATAAGTTTCTTGAAGCTGAAGAATGATTTCTTTGAGCGTTGCGTTTTTTAATCCAATTGTTTGACCGGCATCGAAGACTTCATTCAAGTTTTCTTCATTCAAGCCAAAGCGAGAAAGTTTAAGGAGTGGATGTTCTTCTGGTGCCTCAAAAAGTGGGTTGGTGTGCGCCATCAAGTGGCCTGCGTTGCGGTAAGCCGCAATTAATTCCCCGACCTTTGATTCGAGATAGGATTTTGACAGAGCTTCATGGGGAACTCCCTCTTGGAGAGTTTTGCCAAACTCGACTCCTTCAAAAAAGTGCTGCCAACTGGGTTCTAGCTTTTCAGGGTTTTTTTCAAAATCATCCCACATAGCATCTAAGTATTCGAGATTGCTGGGGTTTATGTAATTTCTCTTTTTCACACCTATCTTTAAGAATAATCCGATATGGTGAGCACTATCAACTCATAGAAGGGGCATTTTTTTCCGATAACATCCAAAGGTGAAAGTTTTAAAACGACCTCCTTTTACTAAGGTCCATGGGGTTTTGTTTGTTTACTTTCAAATTTTGTTTGGATTTGCACAGGATAAAGATTTCTCACACTCAAATTATATGGATATTTTTTACTCGCATGAAGGAGATGCGGGGGAATATCGAGGCGAGTATTTTCCTCCAAAACAAGCAGATTCTCTTCAATTGATGGAACGTCAAGATTTAGAAAAAGAATTTGATTTATTAATTAAAAAATCGGTAGCAGAAGATAGGAGTTGTTTGAATGTTGTAAATGGAAATCCGGGAGCGAAAAGTTTTTCCGAAATTCAAAAAGCTCATGGGGCTCAGGGAAATGTTTCAGATAAAGAGCTAAAAATTGAAGATTATACAGGGTTCATGGCCAAAAACTTTTTAGGCATGCTTTGTCAAAATAAAAAATTATCTTCAAAGGCAACCTCAAATAAAGAAGGCCTTAAAAATATTCATCCCTATCAAAGAGCTACTCTAGGTAAGTTGGATGTTCGTCATGATGCTTTGGCTCAAAGAGAGTTTAGAGATTCGCTGGATAGAAATAAATTACCAGAAATTTATGAATTGCCTCTTGCACAACCCGGACTGCATAATCTCATTTTTGGACACTCTTTGGTTTACTCTCTTGTCATAAGAGAAAGTAAAGCGGAGCTTTTGATGCTTGATCCAAGAAAACTGAGCGAATACCTTAAAGGAAAAAATGACAAACCAACAAGAGATTCAGCGATAGCGCAAAAAGTTGGTCTTTGCCATCAGTCTGCCGACTCAATGGGAACTTCAGATGCCCTTTTTCCTTACGCAGCAGATTTGCTTAAACAATACATTAAAAAAGCAAGAGATTTGGCAATCGACACGAGTCCTGAAGGGCTTAAAAAATTTAGTAACTTTTGTGGAACATCTCACTTTGAAAATAGATATAAAGAAAAAGGGGTGAATCCGCAGGAATCTCTCTGGGCTGTTTTAGCTTCAACCACAGAGTATGTAACGAAAAAAACAAAAACAAAGAAGTTAGTAACGTGTGATGAAATTATTGAAGATGGGGCTATAAGCTATAACACAGAAGGAAATCTTCATAGCTGCTACATGGCACTTCAAGAATATTGCCCAAGTTATAGTATAGCTCATGCAAACTTAATCGTGAGGGGTAATCGAATGAATAACG
>JBILWH010000190.1:0-3821 GCA_044370015.1 Bdellovibrionota bacterium
AGACCTCCTGTACGAATTTCTTGCCTGAGAATAGGCTTAGGGGATAGTACAGTAAAACATGCTTCCTGACAAGGTATTTCTCGCTTCTAAGTCCCCAAGACGATTAGAACTTTTGAGTTCTGCTTTCGAAAATGTAGAGCAAATAAATTCACTCTTAGAAGAGCCCAAATGGCAAAAAAATCAAAGCCCAGCCGAATATCTCAAGGAATGTATTGGTATAAAGGCATTGGGAGCACGACAAGCTTACGAGCTTTATCAAGGGAAAACTCAAAATAAAAATACGTGGGCGCTCATTGTCGCAGCGGATACTGTGGTTGTTCGAGGCCCAATTCTCTACGGAAAACCCGAGGGTCCAAAGGGAGCCGTGCAGATGCTCACCCAGCTTATGGGCAAAGAACATCAGGTTCAAACAGCCTATTATGTGGGCTTGTACCAGGGTGAGGTCCTTCAGGATGAATTTCAAGATTTGATCTCAACGAAGGTGCGTTTTCGCAAGGCCTCACTCAAGGAGATTGAGGCTTATGTCAAAACAGGTGAGCCCTTAGACAAGTCGGGGTCTTATGGAGTGCAGGGGCCGGCTCTTCAATTTGTCGAAAAGGTAGACGGTTCGTATGCAAGTGTCATGGGTCTACCGGTTTTTGAAATTCATAAGCAAGTTTCGATTTGGCAAAAAAAGTTTTTGGGAAATAAAATTTAAAATGAATTCGCCAAAGCCACAGCAAAATTTTGAAGAAAGTTTTCAAAGCTTTTGGTTGAATTTTGAAAAAGCCTGCCAAAGTGCGGGTCGCAAAATAAATGAAGTGACTCTTCTGCCTGTTTCAAAGGGCCAAAGTGTTTCAAAAATACAAGAATTTTTAAAAATCCAAAACTTTCCTAAATGTCTGGGTGAGAATTACTTTGAAGAGCTTCAAGAAAAATCTCAGCAAATTCAAAATATTGAATGGCATTTTTTAGGGGCCTTACAAAGTCGTAAAATTCCAAAGCTTTTAAAGTGTACCCAAGTTTTTCAGACTCTTTCTCGAGAAAAAGAGTTGATGCTTCTTAAGGGTTCAAGTGCAAAGTTTTATATTCAAGTAAACATTAGTTCTGAAAATCAAAAGTTAGGTGCAAGCTTTGAAGAAGCCAAGGCACTATTGGATTTGATTCACAAAGAAAATCTAGAAAAATTATTTGTAGGATTCATGGGTATGGCAAGTGACGTGAGTCATTCCGATGAAAAAACAGTGCGTTCTCAATTTGCTTCTTTGAGAAAATTTCGAGATGTAGCTTATCCTCGTGCAAAATTAAGCATGGGAATGAGCGCAGACTATCATGACGCAATTCAAGAGGGATCAGACTTGATTCGGGTGGGCTCTTTGATTTTTGGTGAGCGTCTTTAATTTTTGCTTTTATGTAAAGCCGCGAGATAAAGATAAATTTTTGAAGCCAGTTTTTTTCTTTCTTTCAAACTAAGCTCGGGATTAAGCGCAGGCATCGTTGTTTGAGGCGCAAGTTTTTGAGGACTTAAAACCCATTGAGTAAACTTTTCGCGACCAAAACGTTGAAGGGGTGGATAGGGCCATAGCTGAGGACCTTTTTGTCCGCCTTGATCTTTGAGTGCATGGCAGGCCATACAATTTTTTTTGAAAGCCTCAAAGCCTTCTCGAATTAGAGGAGTTGCTTTTTTGAAAGGAAAGACATTTGAATAGTAAGAAGCATAGCGAATGGGTTCAATTTCAGCGATTTGATAGGGCCATCCATAGCCTCCATCTTTGATAAGCTCAGGATACGTTATATTATCCCACACAAGATAGTAAGGGCCCAGCTCAATGATTCCTTCATTACCTTTTGAGTTGTAATTAAAGGGAGTTTGGGGGTTTTTATAGCGATAAGCAAGGATGGGATTGTATTTAAGAATTCTTGTTGTGGGGATATCGATTTTATAGCCATCAAGTGCGGTGAAGAGAACTCCTTCAAAGCTTTTCCACGTCTCTCCATAGATAGAATTCAAAACCGGAATAAGAGCAAAGCCAATCGCACTGAAAATTTCTTGTGACGATTCTCCTTTGTAGCTGATTTCTATTTCAGGAGTTATTTTTTTTATTTGTTCTAAGGGTAGAGCTTTTGAAGAAATTTTTAAATGAATTGAAGTTAAAAGGGAGTCCCCAACTGATTTTTTTTGATGAGTACATGAAAAGATTGTGAAAACAACGAAAGCCGCGAGATGTAATTTCTTGCAAAATTTCATAAATTAACAATATGACCATTATGAGGAGCTTTGCTACTCTAGCTAAATGAAATATGTCTGGCTTAACGGCGCTCTGCAAGAATTGTCTCAGGCTCGAATCTCGCCTGTCGACCATGGCCTTGTGACGGGAGATGGTTTATTTGAAACGCTTGCGGCTTATGAGGGAAAAGTTTTTGCACTTACTCGACATATAGAAAGATTAAAAAAATCTGCTTGTGGAATGTTTATGCCTACAGATGTGATTGAAAAAACAAATTGGAAAAAAGCGATTGATGATTTGATCAAAGCAAATTCATTAAGTGATGCGAGAGTAAGAATTACTTATACAACAGGCGAGGCAGATTTGGGGTCGGATCGAGGAAACTCGTCACCGAATATTTTGATTGCAGCAGGAGCGTTTCCAAAAATGGCAGTAGAAGGATCCTTGTCCGTTGTTCCTTGGCCACGCTGTGAAAAAGCCGCACTTGCGGGACTTAAAACAACTTCGTATGGAGAAAATGTAAAAGCTCTTTATTACGCTAAAAAAAATTCCTGTAACGAAGCCCTTTTTTTAAATTTAAAAGGACACGTGTGCGAGGGCACAGGAACAAATGTTGGGTGGATAAAGAATGGAAAACTTTTCACTCCCACTCTTGAAAGTGGTTGCCTTGCGGGCATTACTCGAGGCCTCATCATTGAGCTTGCTCGAAAAGAGGGGTTTGAATTTCAAGAGGTGAATGCCCCCTTATCTGAGCTCTTAAGTGCCGATGAAGTTTTTTTGATGTCGACCTTAAGAGAGGCGCAGTGGGTTTCAAGAGTGGATGCCAAAACTTGGGATCCTTCATCTAACAAAATCACAAAAAAATTAAAAAAACTTTTTGTGGATTACTCAAGGAAAACTCTGGATCCTTAATTAATTTTCTAAAAGGCTTTCTTTTGAGACCCAACCTTTAAAGTCTCCGGGGCGCTCAATTTCAACAAAGTGTTCGCCCTCATTTAACACAGAAACTTTTGTGCCTTTATAGACGTTCATCTTATCGGCACTTCCTTCAATAGGAACATTCTTAAGGCCCGTGTCTTTTAAGATGTAAGCTGTAGAATTTGAAAAAGCAGAGCAGAGGGCAAAAATGATAAAAAAACCTGTTGCAAAAAGAATCGTGTAATCAATTCGGTTTTTATATCCAATTCCTCTTTTGAGTAAAAAACATCCCAAAAAAGTAAGACCTATAAAAAGACTCTCATCTGCACGAAGAACTTTGGAGCTTTCTTCCATGACTTCTCCAAGGCTTCCAATAGCATAGGCACGATTACTGTTTACTTTTTTTTGTATTCTTTCCTGAATGTCTGAAGCAAGCCATGGGCTTCGTTCCATTTTTTGTGCTTTTGACAATCGAGTGAGAGCTTTTCCGTATTCTTCTTGGCTTTCAAAAATAAGAGCTTCGTTTAGTTCAATTGAGGAACTGGTGAAACCGCTTTTTCGAACAGCCGCATATTTTGCAAGTGCAAGTGAATCATTTCCTTGGCCTTGGGCGAGGACGCCTTCGTTAAAAAGTTTCTGTAGCTCCGAATTCATTTCTTTGAGGATTTACCAATGCTTGTAATCGTCTAATTTCTG
>JBILWH010000215.1:0-3341 GCA_044370015.1 Bdellovibrionota bacterium
AACTAATTTATTTGCGTATTCGATTACTGATTTGGTTTTCGTTGTGACATCTTGGCTAGTCCAGAAATCTCTATTTGAGCAATCAGGTCCTAATCCTTGCGCTGCGGGGGAAATAATTCTTTTAAATAAATCGACCTGATCTTGAGGTAACGGAAGAACAGTGGTGCTACTTTGAGCAAAAACTTTTAAGCAACTAAAAAAGAAAAATAAACAGGAAAAAATACCCCTGAAATTTTTTATTTTCATATGACATCTTTATTATCGCTTGAATAAAGAATCTAACTTGTTAAGTTTTGATGAAGAAATGATTTATTCTAGTTTAAAGTATCTAAAAGTACCTTCCAGTGAGCAAAATTTCTTTTTCCGCGCTCAACAAGCTTAGGTTTTTTCTCTTTGTCGCGTTCATTGATTTCATTCAAGGGAACAAGTCCCCAGTTTATATTCATTGGTTGAAAGTTTTTTATTTTTCCATTCAGCACATGGTTGAGCAAAGATCCAATAGCTGTTGTTGCGGGAGGAGGAGGGAGTTCGCTATTTCGCTTTAATCGAAAAGCGATGGCCGCTCCGACAAAAGCTCCAACGGCAGTACTTTCGATGTAACCCTCTACTCCAGTGATTTGACCTGCAAAATGAAGGTGTGAGAGTTTTTTGAGTTGTAGATTTGGCCCTAAAAGTGCGGGGGAATTAATAAATGTATTTCTGTGGAGACTTCCCATTCTGTAGAATTGAGCTTTTTCAAGTCCAGGAATAAGTCGAAAAACTTTTTCTTGCTCGGGATATTTTAACTTTGTTTGAAACCCAACTAAGTTCCACGCGCGGCCTTCTGTATCTTCCATTCTCAGCTGAACAACAGCATAGGGCATTTTGCCAGTGCGAGGATCCGTGATGCCCACAGGTTTCATAGGGCCAAAGGCAAGAGTCTTGGGCCCGCGCTCTAAAAGTGCTTCGATTGGTTGGCAGCCTTGAAAATAAATTGCTTTTTCAAAGTCATGGGCGGGAACTTTTTCGGCAGCACCGAGTGCTACAATAAAGCGATCGTACTCCTCTTTGCTCATAGGACAATTGAGATAATCTCCTTCCGGGTTGGCTTCTGTCGTGCCTTTGTCTCTTCGATTTTGCAGAAAAGCAATTTCTCGATTGATACTTTCACCCGAAACAATGGGCGCAATGGCATCGTAAAAATAGAGCTTCTCTCCAACGTGGGGCATGAGGCTTTGAGCTAATCCTTCGCTCGTCAGTGGACCCGTTGCAATAACGACAGGCTTAAGGCCGGTTTCTGATTTTTGGCTAAGCTCCTCAAAGTGAGAAACTTCTCCTTCATAGCATTCTACAAGAGGATGTGTTTTTAGTTTTTCAGTTATAAGAGCGCTGAATTTTTCACGATCCACGGCCATGGATTGTCCTGCTGGAAGTGTCGCTACTTGGGCAGCTTCTAAAATAAGTGAGTTGAGTGAGTTGAGTTCACTTTTAAGAAGCTGGGGAGCACTTTCAATATCAGTACTTTTAAAGCTGTTACTGCAGACAAGTTCTGCAAAAAGTCCTGTTTTATGAGCTTCTGATTTTTTGTGAGGACGTTGTTCAATAAGCGCAACAGAAATACCTCGCTGAACAAGCTGCCACGCACATTCGCATCCTGCCAAGCCAGCGCCTACGATGAGCACTTGGGCGTTTGAGTTTTTGAGGTCGGCTAATTTCTGAGGATATTTTTGCGTCATATTTATCGTATTTTTGTTTTAATTTTTGCTTTAAAGGCAAATAGGGAGGCTATCGCGACGCATCAGTATCCTCAAGTATCTTTTCATCTCTAAAAGCAGAAAGAAATTACAAGCCACTGCTATGATGGAGCCATGTCTATTATCGATATTGTTACTGGAACGGGAATTGTTGTTAAACTTGTCTTAGTTTTACTTCTTTTGGCCTCTGTTTTATCTTGGACGATTATCTTCTCCAAGCTTTCAGTTTTTCGTTTGGCTATTAAAGAAAATGAAAAGTTTTTGGAGGCTTTTTGGAATAACAAGAGTTTAGATTCCATTTACAAAGAGACTGCAAGCATAGAGCAAAGCCCCCTCTCAAATATTTTTCATGCAGCCTACAAGGAGTTTGCCAAGGTTTCTTCCAAGGGAGATGTGAAAGATAGTAAAAGTGCCGAAAATCTTTTGCATATTGGGATGGACAACGTTGAGCGGGTTTTGAAAAAGACTGCTATTACGGAAGCTCTTCGCGTTGAGAAACTTTTGATTTATCTTGCAATGATTGCCAATGCGGCTCCTTTCATTGGTCTTTTTGGAACCGTTTGGGGAATCATGGATTCCTTTATGAAGCTAGGTCAGGGAGGCGCTTCGACACTTGAAAAAGTTGGCCCAGGAATTTCAGAAGCCTTGATCGCAACGGCGATTGGTCTTGCAGCCGCAATTCCCGCATCACTTTTTTACAACTCGTTTCTTTCTCGCTCAAAACAAATCAGAGTTGAGATGGAAGGGTTTTGTGTGGATTTTTTGAATATTTTAAAACGTTCTACGCTCGAATAAGAATTAAGGAGTTTCTATGGCTTTTGAAATAGGTGGTGGAGAAGTTGGGGAAAGTCCTCTTTCGGAGATCAATATTATTCCCCTTGTTGATGTGATGCTTGTGATGCTGATTATCACCATGATTACGTCTCCTTTTTTAGAACAAGGAGTAAATGTTGAGTTGCCCCGAGCAAACGCACAAACCTTGAAAAAAGATGTTGCTGATGAAGAGCCTGTTGTTATTTATGTCACAAAGGGCGGAGGAATTCGTCTTGGAAAAGTTCCCGTTGTGAAAGATGAGTTGGCAAGAAAATTACTCTCTGCTGTAAAGGGTCGTCGAAGCAAAGAAGTTTTTGTTCGTGCGGACAAGGATGTTCCTTATGGATCTGTGGCGCAAGTGATGGCGATTGTACAGGCAGCGGGAATTGATCGTGTAGGGCTTGTTACGCAGAATGATTAAAAAACAAAAAACGAACTTATATTTCAAGCATTGGTTACGTTTTTCTCTTTTGCTTCATCTGACTTTTTTACTTTGGCTCGTAGCTTTTTCTGTTGTGGAGTCATTAAGAGGACCCACAGATGCCGAGAAAAGATTATTGTTGAATAAGCAATCCATAAGAGTAGACGTAGTGGATCTTCCCTCCCTCAAAATGCACGATCTGTATAAAGTAGATCCTTTAAAAGAAGCAGAAATAGAGACGTCAAGTAAAACTTCTAAAAAATCTGTGGAAGAAATCGTTTCTACGCCTTCTTCAAAAACTATGAAGCTTCCAGAAGAGGGCAAGGATCCCAAGAAAAAACGCCTTAAAGAGCTTCAAAAAACTTTTCGAGCTG
>JBILWH010000191.1:0-3753 GCA_044370015.1 Bdellovibrionota bacterium
AAAACAAATAAGCCGAGATGAAAGCGAAGAAGATTCTGATGGTGAATTCAATAGTCAATCAAGTAGTGATGAGTAGTTTATTGGTCGCTTTGCTCAGGTAACTTTTCTTCGGCTTTGATTGCATCTTCTTCTTTTCCTTGTTCCAGAATAGATTCCGCTTGAAGTGATTTAAAGTTTTGAATGAATTTATGCAAAACTTTTTGTTTTGTGAGAATATCGAGGTTGTCCAAAACTCTATTTACTTCTTCTCCGCTTTTTGTCTGAACAGCCGCTACTAGATTATCGTATCCCTTTTGAATTCTATTTTTGTCAGCGTCAGATTCAGGGAGATCGGCAACGTTAATTTCAATTACTTTCTGGGGGTTGCGATCAGAAAAGTTTTTTCGATTAAGATTAACGTCTTCCCGATAATCTTCTAGCGGAGAATATTGAGCTTTTGAGCGAGGAGCTAGAATGACTAAAGCTGCCAAAGCTAAAAAAGAATAAAAACCCTTCATATTTTCATTCTATCAACGACTATCTGCTTCATGTGTAAAGACTTTGTTAAGGTAATTTGTCGCGCTCAGCTATTTTCTGACGCTTACATCGTCTGACTTAAGGGTTTGTTAGTTTGCGCTAAAACTTGAATTTGTTAGTGAGAAAATTGGAAGGGAAAAGCTATGAGGGGTTTTGTTTTTTTTGGCGCGTTTTTTTTGTGTCTTTTAAAAGTGGATGGTGGGGGTTTTTTATTTGCTCATCCTTTTTTAAAAAATGATCGGCTTGCTTTTTATGGAGATAGCAATACGGATTGGGGTACTTATCACAAGATTATCCAAGAGTATTTTCATAAACTTTATCCAGAGGATAATTTGCAAACTCTAAACGAGGGCATGGCAGGAGATAGTATATCGGCAGGTTATTACTGGCGCCTTGATGATCGAGTTTTCCCTAAAAAGCCAAATGTGCTTTTCATCATGTTTGGAATTAATGATTTGAACTGGGGGCGTGATTTGAGTTCGAAAAACAGAGAGACTTTTCTTCGTCATACAGAAATGACGGTACAAAAAGCTTTCGATTCTGGCATCCGAGACGTTTACGTTTTGAGCTACCCGACAACAGATTTTCCACTAGAAGGTTCGGATCCCGTTTTATGTGCAAAGATTCCTGAGGTGACCGAAGCAGATGATTCACCTTTACAAAAACTTGGAGATGAAGCGATCGCTCGCGCCCGTCTTATTTGTTCAAAAGACGGACGTTGTGCAAAGGGGATCGATATCGAGCGACCCATGCGAAAAATTTTGCAAAAATCACGTTCTTTAAATGTGAGATATCACGATATTGATGGGGTTCATTTGAATTCTCGTGGAAATCAACTTGTTGCAGAGTTAATTTTAAAAGGTTTAGGTGAGCCATCAGATCAAGTACAAAATTTTCTGAAGAATCACTGAAATTAGGCTAAGATCTTTACTTCAATTCATGAAGAAAGAAGATCTTGTTCGGATTAATCGTTACATTAGCGACAAAGGTATTTGCTCACGTCGAGAAGCTGATCGTGCTATCGAAGAAGGCCGAGTAGAGATCAACGGCCGCGTGGCTGTGTTGGGCGACAAAGTTTCGGATGAAGATCTTGTTAAAGTCGATGGAAAAACGGTTCCAAAGAAAAGACAAAAAGATATTATCATTGCTTATTACAAGCCCGTCGGTGTTGAGTGCACCACCAATCAAGACGTTGAGGCCAATATTGTGGACGCAGTTGGGTTGGAAGATAGGGTTTTTCCAATTGGTCGCCTCGATAAAATGTCGGAAGGTTTGATCTTACTTACTAATTTGGGCGAAATCGTGAATAAAATTCTTCGCTCTGAAAATAATCACGAAAAAGAGTACATCGTTTATTTGAATAATCCCGTGCGCGACGAAACTCTTGAAGTTATGCGCAAAGGAATGCTCTTAGAGGTAGGTGGAGAAGAGGTCCAAACTAAAACATGTGTTGTGGAGCGAATTCGTCGCGATTGTATTCGAATGATTCTTACGGAAGGAAAAAATCGACAAATCAGACGAATGCTTGAAAAATTTGATCTTCGGGCAAAAAGATTAAAGCGTATTCGAGTGCTTAATATCGGCTTGGGCGACCTAGCTCCAGGCGAGTGGCGTGATTTGACGGCCAAAGAAAAAACGATTCTTCTTGGTCGTATTCAAAGCTAAAAGTCATTAGCAAAATAATTAATCAAAAATTTGAAAGTCAGAGTCTTCTGAAACCACTCGAGCTGCAGAATGTTTGTCGATAAACTCCAAAACATTTTTCATTCGGTTTTGCGCTGATTTCATTTCAGCAGAACAAAAAGACAATCCCAGAACGCAGCTTTCAAGACTTTCAAAATCATCAACTTCGGTAAGCGATACGTGATGCGCACTTTGGAGCTGTTGGGAAAGTTTTTCAATTAATTGTTTTTTGTGTCGCGGCTCCTCGTTGCCCCAGAAATCAAGAACAATCTTCGCAGCCGCAATCACCATAGCTAATTTAGAAAATACCGCGTGTATCGCGTTTCGCGCAGAGAAGTTTGCTTTCAGGAACGATGACGTTCAAGTTTGCGATTTCTTCCCATGTCAAACGTGGGAGCTTGTCGATCATTGTTAAAAAGCGATCTTGTTCAGCCTTTTCAACAATGTCGGCTGTGAGAGATAAAAACTTTTTCGCATAATCATTGCGTTTAAAGGGTTTTGCTCCGGCAGGATGTGCATTGGCTCTTGCAAGCTCATCCACAATTTTTTCGCCATTAGTGAGGGTGATTTCAACGCGCGCACCAAAAGCTTTTTTGCTGGGGTCTGCATCGTGATAACGAGCCGTCCATTCGGCATCTTCTTTTGTTGAGACTTTTTTCCAGAGAGCCACTGTTGAAGCTCGGTTTGCTCTTTCAGGAGTGTAGCTGTGAACGTGGTGCCAAGAGCCATCCTCAAGCGCTACCGCAAAAATGTACATGATGCTGTGATCGAGTGTTTCACGGCTAGCTTTAGGATCAAACTTCTGCGGATCATTTGCCCCTGTTCCAATGACGTAGTGTGTGTGGTGACTTGTGTGAAGAACAATTGAGGCAATTTCTTGAGTGTTTTTAATTCGGCTTTTCATCTTGAAGGCAAGGTCAATCAAAGCTTGTGCTTGATACTCTGCAGAGTGCTCTTTTGTATAGGATTCAAGAATCGCACGCTTTGCTTCACCGGCTTCTGGTAGAGGAACAGAGTACGCACCTGCTGCTCCATCGAGCATGTAGGCAATAACGGAATCTTCTCCTTCATAGATAGGTGAAGGGCTTTTTTCTCCGCGCATCGCACGGTCAACAGCCTCTAGAGCAAGCTTCGTTCCGTGAGCAGGAGCGTAAGCTTTCCAGCTAGAGATTTCACCTTTACGAGATTGGCGAGTGGCAAAAGCTACGTGAACAGCTTGTTGAATCGCTTGGTAGATTGTTTCTGTTGGAAGATTGAGAAGGGTTCCAATCCCAGCAGCTGCAGCAGGGGCTAAGTGAGCAATGTGATCTTTTTTGTGCTTGTGTAAGCAAATGGCTTTCACAAGATTGATTTGCATTTCGTAAGCAGTTGCGATTCCACGACAAAGATCTTTTCCGTTTTTTCCGCACTGTTGAGCAGTTGCAAGAATGGCTGGGATGTTGTCTCCAGGGTGAGAATAATCAGCCGCCAAAAAAGTGTCATGCATATCAAGTTCACGAACCGCAGTTCCGTTGGCCCACGTTGCCCATTCTGCTTCGAATTTTTGATTATTTG
>JBILWH010000192.1:0-3752 GCA_044370015.1 Bdellovibrionota bacterium
ATCATCAACCCATTTAGCATCAACCTGAGAGGCATCACCCACTCGAACAGAGTGAGCGCTAGAACTAGTCCAGTTATTACAAAAATCAGCTGCTGCCGTACCCAACTTGGTACCATCTGCCTTTGTCCCCGTAAAAACGCTTGAAGTACCCACAATAGAATTTCCGTATTCATCTATATTGATAGCAGTCGATAAGTTAACAGAAGATCTGTCCCAAAGCCCATCCGTATCAAGTAGCCCTTTTGTAACAATAAACGCCGAACCTGCATTATCAATGACGTAGAGATACCCACTGCTATCGCCCAGACGAGATCGAGCATCACCTGAACTCACACTATAGCTTAAAATTGCCGTATAAATTCTTTCAAGGCCTGCAGCTTGTGCTGCCTCTTGGCACTTTTCATCGGGAGAGAAGCCCTCAAAATCCGCTAAAAATGTGTTTTTAGTTACAAAAACCCTTCTATCAACACCCGAAACTCCATCGCGCGTGTCTACAAGATCAAAACAAGAATTGAGAGAAGACAGAACAAGAATCAAGAAAAGATTAGTTTTAAATTTTGAGAACATGACTTCTATTTTCACGTGAGTTTATTTTAAAAACAACCTAATTATGTTGATTGTTAGAAATGACTTAATGCTTTAAACAATTGTCATGAAAAAGAATAAAAATTACCTGATTTTTTTTACTCTTCTTTTTTTTAATTCTCTATCTTTTGCACGCCATCCGCTTCTACTTATCTCTATAGATGGATTTCGTCCTGATTATCTTTCAAAAAAAGAGAGCCCCACCCTTTATGAATTTGCTCATCGGGGAGTAAAAGCCAAGAGCCTTAAACCCATATTCCCCTCTCTTACCTTTCCCAATCACTACACGATCGTCACAGGACTCTACGCTGAAAACCATGGGATTGTGGGCAACGAAATCAGAGATCCTCAAGATCCTAAAAATCATTTTTTCTTAGCAGCACCTCGTGAACTCTTGAATAATCCTAAATGGTGGCGAGGAGAGCCTATTTGGATCACCGCTCAAAAACAAGGACTCAAATCGGGAACTCTCTTTTGGCCTGGTTCAGAGGCACCCCATCAAGGAATGCTTCCCACATACTTTCAGCCTTATGACAAAAACATATCCAGTAAAGAAAGGGTGGAGCTTCTTTTAAAGTGGTTTGATCTGTCTGAAGAAAAAAGACCCGATTTTTTCACTCTCTATTTTGATGCGGTCGATTCAAAGGGCCATCAATTTGGACCCCATACAAATGAAGTCAAAGCTGCGATCAAAGAAGTTGACGGAGCTCTAAGCTTTTTAATGAGCGAGCTAGAAAGAAAACAAAAATTAAAAGATCTCAATATTCTTGTGGTCTCTGATCATGGAATGGTTCTCATGGATCCCCAAAAAACAATCAACATCTCAAACATTCTCAATGACTTTCCAAATGTAAACAAAGTAGGCAATAGCTCTGTAGTAGGACTTTTTTCATCAAACAAAGAGGAACTTAAGCAGCTTGAAAAAAGACTCATAGAAAAATCAAAAAACTATAGAGTCTACAAAAAAGAAAAAATCCCTGCGCGCTACCACTACCAAAAAAGTGATCGCATTCCCGACTTGCTTCTTGTCGCTAAAGAAAAAGTAAATATTCAAACAAAAGCTGAGTTCTCACCGGTGAAAGCAAATACCTATATTGCTACCCATGGATATGACAACACATTAAAATCTATGCAAGCAATTTTTTATGCACGTGGACCTTCTTTTACGACTCAAAAATCTGTTCCGGCTTTTGATAACATCAATATTTATGAGTTGATGTGTAAAGTTTTAGAAATTACACCTGCACCTAATGACGGAAAACTCTCGAATTTACCAAAAAATTTATTGCGATAAAACTTAGCACTCAAGGAGTGGCTCGTGTTTCTTTTTGATTTCTTTCCAATGAGGGATGTGTGATTTAAGTAACTGCTTAAAAGCAGAGCTGTGATTCATATGAAAAAGATGGCACATCTCGTGAACCAAAACGTATTCAAAAAATTCTGGATGCATGCGGGCCAAATGCTTGTGCAAAGTAATTCGGCCATCGCTTCGACAAAGACCCCAACATGATTTGAGTGTGCGAAAACTAAGAGGTGGCTGATTTACTAATTCAAATCGACTTGTCCATTTTGAAAGAAGAAAAAGCGCTTGAGATTGAGTTTCAAGCGCTAGCCATTCTTCAAATATTTTTTTTATATGTATTGGCTGAAAATTTGCCGCTCGAATAATTAAACTTTCATCACTCACACTCACACTCGAATAAACAGAGCGCTCTAAACAAAGCCTTAATTCTTTTCCCTGAAAGTAGACGTTTTCCCCCTCTTGCCAGCGATGTGTGAGCTTCATGGAGGAATAAGATTTTAATCGTTTTAGTTTTTTTCGAATCCATTCTTCATGTTTTTGCAAAAGAAGCAAAATCTTTTCATCACTCATCTTAAAGGGAACAGAACATATAATTTCACCTCCAGGCTTCAAAGCAATTGACCAAGTTCTTCGTCGTATACTTTTTTTAAGCTGAATCACAAGAGGATCGCTTTCATGCCGAAGAAGAATTTGTTCGCTAATGATCACACTATGATTTTGGCAAAAAAAAACCTCGATGTAGATGGGGAGGGCAAGATTTCTACATCGAGGTTTTAAGACTTAGAATCGAAATCTAATCCGAGGCTAAGCTTTTGATAGCTATAGAATATGGACTTATCCACATATCGTCAACGCTTCGATGTAAGAAAAATGTGGATAACCATGAAAGAATGCTGGGCGTTAACGACCTTAAAGGCATTTATAAGCAAATTATGGGCAAAAGAGGCTTTGAAGAGCTTGATATGGTGCCTCATATTGATTAGTTATAAAGGTCTCCGCGCGGGAATAGCTCAGTTGATAGAGCGTCGCCTTGCCAAGGCGAAGGTCGCGGGTTTGAGTCCCGTTTCCCGCTCCATTTTCAAGCACATCAAAACATAATTCTTCGATAGCCGATATTGAGTGCAAGACCTAAGGCTATACAAACGGTGATGACAGACGATCCGCCATAACTTGCCAGCGGCAGGGGAATTCCAACTATCGGAAAGAGCCCGATAACCATCGAGACGTTAATAAGCACCTGATAGGCAATCAGCGCGGCCACCCCGACCGCAACGAGGGATCCAAACTTTTCCCTCGAGTGAGCAGCGGCCCATATGCACCGGTAAACAAGTAAGCAATAAAGCGCCAACACAAACACACACCCCAACCAGCCCCACTCCTCTGCAACAACTGTAAAAATAAAATCCGTATATCCTTCAGGAGTAAAACCCAGCTGTGTCTGAGTACCCTGCTTAAAGCCCTTACCTGAAAACTGACCTGATCCCACAGCAATCATTGCCTGTAAAGAGTTATATCCCCTACCACGTGGATCAGACATCGGGTCAAACATCACTCGAACGCGATCTTTTTGATATTCTTTGAATACAAATTTCCAACCGAGCGGAAAAGCAAGCGCGACAAACATCAACGCTGATAAAATAATATTTCTTCGAACACCAAAAAATAAAATCGTCGTAAAGCCAATCAAAAGAATGTGCATTCCCGTGCCTGTATCTGGCTGAGAAAAAGTTGCCCCTGCCGCTAGACCCACAATCAACAAGGGACCCTTCAAATCTCTCCACCCAAGACTTTCCACGTATTCGCGGCCATGAAAATATTTTGCCAAGGTCAGAATCATTGCAAGCTTCATCGTCTCAGCGGGTTG
>JBILWH010000193.1:0-3734 GCA_044370015.1 Bdellovibrionota bacterium
GGATAAAAATTGAAATAATCCGAGCGTTTGGACCAAGCCTAGCGGGCCTCCGCAAAAGCTTCCCAAACGTTAAACCCAGCGGAGGAACATCGGGTTATAGAAAACAAAGTCGCCGCAAGAACTAAAAACTCATGCAAAAGCGAACTTAAAAAAGGAAAAAACATGGCTACACAAATCACAATGAAAGACCTCCTCGAGGCTGGCGTTCACTTCGGTCACCAAAAGAGTCGCTGGAACCCAAAAATGAAACCCTACATTTTCGGAGATCGTAACGGTATTTATATCATCGACCTTCAAAAGACTGTTCTTCTCACTCGTGAAGCTCTCACCTTCGTGACTCAACTTTCTGCAAAAGGAAAAAAAATTCTTTTCGTTGGAACTAAATCACAGTGCAAAGACGTCGTGAAAGAAGAAGCAGAACGCGCAGGTTGTCCGTACGTAACCGAGCGTTGGTTAGGTGGAACTCTCACTAACTTCCCCACAATTCAAACATGTCTCGTTCAAATGCAACAGATGGACGACAAAATCAGCTCAGGAATGGCCGATCAGTTAAGCGCAAAAGAACGTTCTGCATTCGACAAAGAACATGAGCGTCTCTTGCGTAACTTAGGGGGCGTACGTCATATGAAAGACAAACCTGGCGCGATTTTCATCATCGACCCGATGAAAGAACACAACGCTGTTAAAGAAGCGAAGAAACTGGGAATTCCTATCATCGCGATCACAGATACAAACTGCGATCCAGATGATGTAAGTTTCGTGATTCCTGGAAACGACGACGCTCTCAAGTCTATCAAGCTATTTGCTGCAGCTGTTGCAGACGCCTATCTTGATGGGGCTCGTATCCACGAAGAAAAAATCCGTGCTTTCTCTGACAAACGCGAAGGTGGCTCTGTAGCCGCTGCTCCCAGCGCACCTGCTGTGAGCAAGCCTTCTGAAGAATCCACCACAACAGATCGCGAAGGCCGCACAATCAACGTTGAAAAACGTCGCAGCATTCGTTCATCAGACGACACAAACTAAGAGGAGCGCAACATGGCGATTACAGCAGCATTAGTAAACGAACTCCGACAAAAAACCGGAGCGGGCATGATGGATTGCAAAAAAGCACTTGAAGAAAGTGCGGGCGATCTCGAAAAAGCCGTGGAAGTTCTTCGTAAAAAAGGACTTTCCGCAGCAGCGAAAAAAGCAGGTCGTATTGCAACGGAAGGGGCCATCGGTTCTTACATCCACATGGGTGGAAAAATCGGGGTTCTTCTTGAAATCAACTGCGAAACTGACTTCGTTTCTCAAAACGACATCTTCCAAGCCCTTGTGAAAGATATTTCTCTTCACATTGCAGCAAACAAACCTCAGTACGTTCTTCCAGAAGAAATCCCTGCAGATGTTCTTGCAAAAGAAAAAGAAATTGCTCGTGACCAAGCCCTACAATCTGGCAAGCCCGCAGCAGTGGCAGATAAAATTGTCGAAGGAAAGATCCTCAAGTATTACGATGAAGTTTGCTTGATGAACCAAGCTTACTTGAAGGATCCCGAGAAAAAAGTATCCACTATTATTCAAGAAATGGTTGCTAAAATCGGCGAAAACATCAAGGTGCGTCGCTTCGTTCGCTGGGAACTTGGTGAAGGCCTTGAGAAAAAATCAAATGATTTTGCAGCAGAGGTAGCAGCACAGGCAGGGTTGAATTAGCATATAGTCTGTAATGACACCTGCGACTCAGAAAACACCTTATAAACGAATTTTGCTCAAACTCTCTGGTGAAGCCCTAGCGGGTAAAAGAGAGTTTGGGCTTGATTCGGCAACCCTCGATTTTATGGCTGAGCAAATCAGAGCCGTAAAAGAGATGGGCGTCCAAGTCGCCGTTGTTGTAGGCGGCGGAAATATCTTTCGCGGAATTCAAGGATCAGAAAAAGGCATGGATCGCTCTACAGGCGATTACATGGGAATGCTTGCAACCGTGATCAATGCTCTTGCTTTGCAAGATGCTCTTGAGCGGCACAATATTTATACACGTGTTCAAAGTGCCATTCGCATGGAACAAGTGGTTGAACCCTACATTCGAAGAAGAGCCACTCGTCACCTAGAAAAAGATCGTGTGGTAATTTTTGCAAGTGGAACGGGGAATCCTTATTTTTCAACTGACACCGCGGCTGCCTTAAGAGCGATGGAAGTTGAGGCTGACATTCTTGTGAAAGCGACAAACGTCGATGGGGTTTATGATTCTGATCCACGAAAGAACGTTAAGGCAAAACTTCTTAAAAACATTAACTACATTGATGTTCTCAATCGAAATTTAAAAGTTATGGACAGCACGGCGATTAGCTTGTGCATGGACAACAAACTTCCCATTCATGTTCTCAACATCCGAACACCCAATGCGATCGCTGAATTTTTAAAAGGCAAAAAAGTGGGAACCACTATTACAGTTGATTGTAAGAGTGATTTTGATGGAGACAATGATTACACTGGAAAGAACGCTTCTTCGAGCGTTCATAAAAAACAAAGCTCTCAAGAGCCTACTAAGGCAAGGAGAAAAAAATGAGCGAAGAAACCGTAAAATTAACGATACAAGAAACCAAAGAAAAGATGGAAAAATCCGTCCAGTCTCTGAAAAACGAACTCGTAAAAATTAGAACAGGTCGAGCAAGTCCTACACTCGTTGATAGCGTACGAGTTGATTACTATGGCACCCCCACTCCTTTGAAACAAATTGCTCAAGTGGCTGTTCCTGATGCAAAAACCTTGCAAATTTCTTGCTGGGATCAGAGCGCTATTCCTCTCGTGGAAAAAGCTATCGTTGCGGCAAACATTGGCCTTACTCCGCAAGTAGACGGCAAATTGATTCGCCTCAACATCCCTGCCCTAAGTGAAGATCGCCGTAAGGAAATCGTTAAAACCGTAAAAAAACTTGGTGAAGATTGTAAGGTTCACGTTCGCAATGCTCGTCGTGATGCTAACGAACTTATCAAAGGTGACAAAAGTCTTGGAGAAGATCTTCAAAAGAAAAACCAAGATCAAGTTCAAAAATTAACAGACGAGTGCACCAATCAGGTAGATGCGATTATCGAAGCAAAAAGTAAAGAGGTCCTCACAGTTTGAGCTCCACAAAAGCGCTTTGGCCACAACACGTGGGCATCATCATGGATGGAAATGGCCGCTGGGCCAACACTCGTGGTTGGAAGCGCGTTCAAGGACACATTCAAGGCGCTGATCTTGTTATGTCCGTTGTGGAAGAGGCGATTGATTTAAACCTTAAAGCTCTTTCTCTTTTTTGTTTTTCAACTGAAAACTGGAAAAGACCCGACGATGAAGTCAATTTCCTCATGGATTTGATGTATAAATTTGCAGAATCGCAAATGGAGAGAATGCATAAGCTCAACATCAAGATTCGTGTTTTTGGCCAGTATCACCGCGCCCCTGAAAGACTGAGAAAACAACTTGATATTGCCTCTGAACTTACCAAGAACAACACAGGCCTTTCGCTTAATTTCATGGTGAGCTACGGAGGTCGATTGGATATCCTCAAGGCAGCCCAAGAAACAGCGGCCCTTGTTCTTGAGGGCAAAATTAAGCCTGAAGAAATTACAGAAGAACTTTTCTCTCAACATCTCTATACAAAAGAAGTGATTGATCCCGATCTTATTATTCGAACAAGCGGAGAATTTAGAATTTCTAACTTTATGCTTTGGCAATCTGCTTATGCCGAATTTTATGTGATCGATAAACTTTGGCCT
>JBILWH010000194.1:0-3729 GCA_044370015.1 Bdellovibrionota bacterium
TTCCAAATCTTTTTGCGTGAGTCGATCTAATCTATTTAAATTTGATGGATCTGACTTTTGAGTTTCATCAGAACGAAGAATCTCCGCTAATTCCTGATAACCCTCTTTTGTCAAAGGATCAGAGGAGTTTCCAAATTCACCAAAAGGGGATGATTCTTTTACAAAGTTATCCCTTAGAGATGCATAACTTTTTGATTTTTGACTTTCTAAAAATTTTTCAACTTGCACTGAAACTGGATCGTCAGAAGTCTGAAGGCTTTCTGCAAAAGCCTTGTGATCTTGAACGATACTCTCCAAGTCTCGTGAGTTTATTTTACCGTCCGGGCTATTTGTCCAACTCAAAAGTTCTTTAGTAAAGCGCTCGATATAACGAAGATACCGCTCTCTTTGGACGGACAAATTGTAATTTTCAATTTCTTGAAAATCGGCTTTGCTTGTTAATAACTGATAAGAGGCAGCTGCCTCTAATTCTGTTTTAACAAGCAACATGTGGTTGATAAAAGCTGAGGCTTCACGTCCTTTTTTAGAACTAAGATTTATCTTGTAATCTTTTGTATTTTCAAAAGCTTTTAAGAGTCCATTTTCATGTACAAAATCTTTTTGAAGTCGACCTTCCCAATACTTGGCAAGCTCAGCTTTAGGCTTGTATCCCTTATAAGCCTCAATTTCCTGCTGCCAAACTTTTAGATTTTCAACAAGCTCATGATAATCATCTTTGTTGAGAGATTCACTTATTGCTTTAATCGGAGCATCCGCAACCTCTTGGGTCACTCCTGCTGGTTTTTCAGGCAAATTCATTTGTTTTTCAATCTTTACTTCAAGCGCTTTATTTCGGTTTCTATCCTTTAAAATCTCGGAACTTACCAGATCGAGCAAAAGTTTTTGATTACTTTCGTATTCAATTTTTCTTTGCTCTGGAGTTTTTGCCATCCAATCCTGAAGATCATATTGAGAAACTATTTGTTTTTTAGGACCCACTGCTTGTTGACTTTCACCGGCTTCAGACCCTGACCTATCAAATGGCACATATCCATAATTACTTCTAAAAAGATTCAAATCAGACCTTGAATGTGCAAGTAGATTCACGTGAGTATTCCATGTTTCAACTGGAATCTGTTTATACTTGTAATCAAGATTTACCGAGCGATATTCACTATCCACATCATTTGGTACGTTTTTAGAAGATACGCGTGGTTTAATAGGTTTTTGCTCAGGTAAAGTTCTATAATCGCAAATCCAATTACCTGCGTAATCGCCATTACTAGTCATTACCATTTTTAATTCTTTGTTGCCCTGTGTGTAGGTGTATTCCTTGTATCCATTATATAAATTTTTCCACCGACATTGTTCGATAGCCATTTTGTCTTTATCTTTTGGATATTCAAGTATTTGAGTTATATTAATTGAATTCGTTTTTTTTGCTTTATTTTGTTGTTGAGCAAAACCACCTAATCCGCTTGATAAAAAATAAACCAAGAAAAAAATTCTATTTAAATTCAACGACATAAGAACATGACCTTTTTGAGGTCAAATTTAATTGCCTCAGTGAGGCTTTTACTCTACAGTTTTGCACCATGTCAAACTCCATGGGGCGGCTTGTTCTAAAGCTTAAATCAGGACTTCAAGTGAAATTTATCCATAAAACCCTCATCTGCTCATCTTTATTATTTTTAATTTATGGATTTGCGAAACCTCAAATTGACGTCAAGTCAGGAGGCATTTCTTTCTTCGAAGACGAAGTCCTCACTGAAGATGTCATCATCGTTGCAAATTCTGTATTTATTGGTGGAAGGATAATTACTCACGAGAAAAATCTCACCATCATTTGTCGCGACATTGTGTTTTCACCAAGACCCACTTTTGAAATAAATCCGGCTATAAAACCTGCTCCAAGAAACGAAATCAAAGGAATAGCGCCCCATATAATGAGTATTTCTGGTTATCCCCACTCTGAAATTCGAAAAAAAGAAATGAGCTTAACACCTGGTCACATCAAAATTATCACTGGAAGAATAATCGGTATTCCCGTTATTCATAAATCTGTAAATCTCTACGAGACGGATACAAAGCTTCCCGAACCAGAGAGTTCAATTGAAATTCACTATGCAGATACATCAGAACCAGACAATAAGAACTTTTTTTCCAAAATATTCACAGGTTCACCTTCTAGTCTTGTTATCAAAAAAGATATGAACGAACAATTCTCTCGGTTAATAAAAATTAGAAAATCAGCAGGCCAGCTCGCACAAATTGTCTTTTTTTTTAAATTACAACAAGACCTCGAAGAAGAGCTCAAAGATTCACTTGAATTTAAAGCTTGGAAAGTAGAATCAAAAAAAATAGCTCTTGAAAATAAAATGAAAAATTTGCTCGAAATTTATTCAAAAAAAATTCGTGACACCAACCTTGAGGAAGATGATTTCTATTTAGAAAACGCACAAAAAATACACAATAGCCTGGCTGTTGACATCAATAGAATATTCAAACAAGACCTTGTCGACACCAACAGCATGATTAAACAGACGAAAGCTGAAGCCCCCGTTATTTTTCTTGATTCCCCAAGTCAATGGCGTTTCAAAATCAACACTCTCAACATGATGGATTGGCTTCGAGCAAACGTAACAAACATGAAAGTGAATTAGAAAATGAAAAAAATATTTCTATTATTATCCTTATTGCACCTCTCTTATGCCGAAAACCTCAACACACCAAAGCCACTTGCAGAAAAAAACATAGTACTTATTGGTCCAGAAACCTTACGATTAAAAGACAGTCTAACAATCAGCGCTGAAAAAGTTATTCTCAATGGAATTATTTATACAGAAGGCTTTGAGCTCACAATCATTGCAAGAATTCTAGAAGTTAAAGAAAATGCTGCGATCATCACCTTCGAAAATCCGCAAAAATCGCAATCCGCCGCTCCCTCAAAACTTCTCTCCCCTTCAGAGCCCGGACAAGAAATAAAAGGAACCGATGGTTTAAATGGAACAAAAGGTTTCAACGGATATGACGGACAAATTCAACCAGGAGCTATTAGAATTTTCGCAGGCATTGTGCATAACAAGCTTAACGTAAATGCTAATGGACAAAAGGGAGGTACCGGAGGAACAGGGCAACCCGGACAAGATGGAGGGCCTGGAGGACCTGGGCGTAATGCTCAAAAAGACTGGACCGGAATAGCTTTCAAAAATGGCCCTGGGTCTGGCGCTCCAGGTGGAGCTGCTGGTCAAGGTGGACCTGGAGCAGAGGGGGGCGCTGGTGGAAGAGCTGCACCGGTCGAGATTCACTACGGAAAGTCATTCACGGAAGAAAAGAATAAAGCCATTATCGTCACAAACGAACCAGGAGAAGGTGGAAAAGGTGGCGAACCCGGAGCAAACGGCAACAGTGGGCCTGGAGGCAGAGGCGGCGGAGGAGCAAAAATACTTTTTGATTTAATATCGACGGGCGAAGGAGAACAGGGCGAAAAAAAAGAAGAATTAGCAACACCAAACAAAACGGGATCGCAAGGAGCAAAAGGAAGTTTCGAAAGCAGTCTCGTTGTGCATGCAACATTTGAAAAAATAATGAACGCCTACATGAAAGCCCATGTTCTAAATGAGGTAGTTAATCAAAGTAGAAAGATAGATTCGTTTGTAAGAGATTTAATCGTTACAACTGAAAACAATTTCTCAAAAGAAAACTTATTATCCCGCATTCAATTACTTCAAAAGGAAACTGAAAAGCTAA